>DASXND010000056.1:0-4190 GCA_036495265.1 Dyella sp. | reverse complement strand
TTAAACTTCGGCCGATGAGGACATCCGCATGAGCCAGAGCCCGGCCCACGATTGGCAAGCCCGCGCGACCGAGCTGCGGGAGAAGATCGAACGCGCCAACCATCGCTACCACGTACTCGATGATCCGGAGATCACGGATCTCGAGTACGACCGGATGCTGCGTGAGCTCGAAGCGCTGGAAGAGGCGCATCCGGCGTTGGCCACGCCCGATTCGCCCACGCGCCGCGTGGGTGCGCGGGCGCAAGGTGGTTTCGCCGAGGTTCGCCACGCCATTCCCATGCTTTCGCTCAACAATGCGTTTGAACAGGAAGGTGAGGGCGATCGCGAGCGCTTTCGCGAAGTAGCCGACTTCGAGCGGCGCATCGAACAGACGCTGGACCGCCGCAGCCCGTTGTTTTCGGTCGAACCCAAGCTGGACGGCCTGGCCATCAGCCTGCGCTACGAAGACGGCAGGTTCGTGCAAGGCGCGACGCGTGGCGATGGCGAGACGGGCGAAGATGTCACCGCCAACCTGCGCACCGTACGGGCCATTCCGCTGCGCCTGCGTGGCGAGGGCTGGCCGCGCGTGCTGGAAGTGCGCGGCGAAGTGATCATGCTGCACAAGGACTTCGAGGCATTCAATGAGCGTGCGCGCGCAGCCGGCGAAAAGACCCTGGCCAACCCACGCAATGGTGCGGCCGGTTCGCTGCGCCAGCTTGATCCGTCCATTACCGCCAAGCGCAAGCTGAGTTTTTTCGCCTACGCCGTCGGTGAAGTGCAGGGTGGCGAATTGCCGCCGTCCCATTCGAAAACCCTGGCGAAGCTGCGCGAGTGGGGTTTCCCGGTGTCGCCCGAAGTGGACACGGCCCATGGCTTCGAAGGCTTGATCAAGTACTACCAGCGCATCGGCGCCAAGCGCGACGGCTTGCCTTACGACATCGACGGCGTGGTCTACAAGCTGGATGACTACGCCGGTCAGCGCGTGATGGGCTTCGTCTCGCGCGCGCCGCGCTGGGCGATTGCGCATAAATTCCCTGCGCAGGAACAAACCACCACGGTCGAGGCCATCGAGATCCAGATTGGTCGCACCGGCGCCGCCACGCCGGTGGCGCGTCTGGCGCCCGTACAGGTGGCCGGCGTCACGGTGACCAACGCCACCTTGCATAACGCCGATCAGGTCGCGCGTCTGGACGTGCGCGTGGGCGATACGGTGATCGTCCGCCGCGCCGGCGACGTCATTCCCGAAGTCGTGCGGGTGATGCCCGAGTTGCGTCCAGCGCATACGCACCCCTGGCATATGCCGGCGCATTGTCCGGTGTGTGGTTCGGCCCTGCTGCGAGAAGAGGGCGAGGCGGCCTGGCGTTGCTCGGGCGGCTTGATCTGCGCAGCGCAACGCAAGGAAGCCCTGATCCACTTTGCCGCGCGCCGCGCCATGGATATCGAGGGCATCGGCGAACGCTTCGTCGATGCGTTGGTGGATTTCGGCTACGTGCATACGCCGGCCGATCTCTATCGGCTCACGCTGGACGATTTCCTTGAAATGAAACGTAGGGCTGACGAGCGGGATGGCACCACGCCCGAGACCGTCAAGCAGGGCAAGGTCGCCACCAAGTGGGCCGAAAACCTGATCGAAGCGATCGAGGCGAGCAAGCACACGACGTTGCCGCGCTTCTTGTTTGGCCTCGGCATCATGCATATCGGCGAAAGCACGGCGAAGACGCTGGCCGCCTGGCTGGGCAGCCTGGCCATGATCCGGCGCATGCCGGCGTCGATACTGCGGGTACTGCCTGACATCGGCAACGAGGTGGCGGCGTCGATAGCCGGCTTCTTCGCACAGGACGGCAACGAGAAGGTTGTGGATGCCTTACTCGCGGCGGGCATCGTGTTTGCCGATGAGACGCATCCGTCGCCAAAGTTGCGCGGGCGGCTTGACCTGGCCACGCTGCTGGATATGAGCGGCATCAACAAGCTGGGGCCGAAGAGTACCCGGCTCCTGGCCGAGCGGTTCCCCACGCTGGACAAGCTGATCGCCGCCGGACCGTCACACTGGGTAGTAGCCGGCCTGCCTTCCGCCGCGTCGAGCGGCCTTGAAGCGTTTCTTGCCGACGAGAAAAACCTGCATCCCCTGCGTGAGGCCGATGCGGCCATGCGCGCCTTGCTCGCCGCCATTCCGCGGGCATCGGAGACCACCGCCGCGCCGCTGGAGGGGCAAACCGTCGTGCTGACCGGTACGCTGCCCACGCTTAGCCGCGACGAAGCGAAGGAGCGACTGGAGGCCTTGGGTGCGAAGGTGGCCGGTTCGGTCTCCAAAAAAACCACCTTCGTCGTGGCCGGCGAAGCCGCCGGCTCCAAGCTCGACAAGGCGCACGAGCTTGGCGTAGAGGTCTGGGATGAGGCGCAGCTGCTCGCCTTGCTGGGCAAGCATGAGGGTGCGGCATGACCCTGCATCTGTCTGGGCGCCTGCATCTACGAGCACGCCTGTATAGCTTGATCCGCGCGTATTTTGCGGAGCGCTTCGTGCTGGAGGTGGAGACGCCGATGCTCTCCGCCGCCGGCAATACCGATCCGAATATCGAGAGCTTCAGTGCCACCTTCAGCGGTCATGTCGACGCGGGCCAGCGCGAGCGTTGGTTGCGGACCTCGCCGGAGTATCCGCTCAAGCGCCTGCTCGCCACGGGCGTGGGCGACTGTTACGAACTCGGTCGGGTATTCCGCAATGGCGAGGCCGGTGGTCGACACAATCCCGAATTCACCATGCTGGAGTGGTATCGAGTCGGCTGGGACCATCATCAGTTGATGGAAGAGACGATCGGGCTGGTGGAGGAGGCGTTGGCGATGGTGGGGCGGCGCGCCGAAGTGTGGGTCGAAGGCTACCGGCAGTTGTTCATCGACGAACTCGGTATCGACCCGATGCACGCGCCGATCGAGGAGCTGCGCGCCAACCTGCATGAATACAACATCGAGCCCGAGGGGCTGACCCGCGACGACTGGCTCGATCTGATCATCACCCACAAGCTACAGCCGGCATTTCCGCGCGATCGCATTACCATCATCCATGACTATCCCGCGTCGCAGTGCGCGCTGGCCAAGGTTCGCCCCGGCGATCCGCCGATGGCCGAGCGCTTCGAGGTGTATCTGGGTCGCTACGAATTGGCCAATGGCTACCATGAGCTCAACGATGCGACCGAACAACGCCGTCGCTTCGAGCGCGACAACGAAACGCGGCGCGCACGCGGCCTACGTGCCATCCCCATGGACGAGTCATTGCTTGAGGTGCTCGATGCCATGCCCGACTGTGCCGGCGTAGCGCTGGGCATCGAGCGACTGCTGATGTGCCTGGTAGGCACCGATGCGATCGCCGACGTGCTGACGTTCCCGTTTGGCGAGGCGTGAGCGCATGAGTTTGCCGCTGCTGCCGGCCATCCATCACGTCGCGCTGATCTGCGCGGACTACGCCCGCTCAAAGGCGTTCTACAGCGAAACGCTGGGATTCCGGGTGGTTCGCGAGGTGTACCGCGAAGCGCGCGATTCCTGGAAGCTCGACCTGGAAGTGAGCCCGGGGGTGAGCCTGGAGCTGTTTTCCTTTCCGAATCCGCCGCCGCGGCCGTCGCGGCCGGAAGCGCAAGGTCTACGCCATCTGGCATTCGCTGTGCCGGATATCGACGCGGTTGTTGCCACCTTGCGAAATCGTGGTGTGACGTGCGAGCCGATACGTGTCGATGAATACACGGATCGGCGCTTCACGTTTTTCGCGGACCCGGATGGTTTGCCGATCGAGTTGTACGAGCAATAGCTGTGTGGCGGTGCTTTCCCTGATGCCTGAAAGAGCCGCCTACTGCGAGTCCGTCATCCCAGCGGTTTTCAACAGCCGAATGGCTGGTCAAGCTGGGATCCAGCGCCTTTAGTCACGGTCGCAAGGCACTGGATTCCAGCGTTCGCTGGAATGACGGAGAGGGATGCTCAAGGTGACGACGGCATGGAGCGTGCGTCAGTCCCGCGTCTCCAACACATACCGATAAATCAATCCACCCACCGCACCGCCAATCAACGGCACCAGCCAGAACATCCACAGCTGCTGCATTGCCCAGCTACCCTGGAAGACCGCCACGCCCGTGCTGCGCGCCGGATTCACCGACGTATTGGTGATGGGAATGCTGATCAGGTGGATCAGGGTGAGCGTCAGGCCGATGGCGAGCGGGCCGAACCCCGCG
>DASXND010000055.1:0-12427 GCA_036495265.1 Dyella sp. | reverse complement strand
CGACCTGTTGCGACGGGCGCTGCATGCGCATGTCGAGGCCGGCAAGCCCTTGCTCGCCGAGTGTGGCGGCATGCTCTATGCGCTCGATGTCTTGACCGACCTCGCGGGTGAAAGCTTCGCCATGGCAGGTCTGCTGCCGGGACGGGCCGCGATGCAGGCGCGCCTGGGAGGTCTCGGCATGCAGTCCGTCGCGTTGCCGGAAGGCACGCTGCGCGGACACACGTTCCATTACGCCCACGCGCACATCGAAACGGAGCCGTTGGCCATCGCGCTCAATCCGGACAAGGGACCCAGCAGCGAAGGCGTCTATCGCCGCGCGCGCATGACGGCGAGCTTCATGCATGCGTATTTTCCCTCCAGCCCGGAGGCTGCCGCGGCGCTGTTCCTGCCATGACGACCGCGTTGGCCATGCTGGTGGCAGTCCTGCTCGACGCCTGGCTGGGTGAGCCAAGGCGTGCGCATCCATTGATAGGCTTTGGCCGGTTTGCGGGCGGCATCGAAGCGCGCCTGTATCGCGACCGGCGCCTGGCCGGCCTGCTGGCCTGGAGCATGGCGGTCTTGCCCTTGGTGGCACTCACATGGCTGGCGGTAGAGATGCTTGGCGCGGCGAACCTGTCGTTCGTATTCGATGTGCTCGTGCTCTATTTGGCCATCGGGCTGCGCAGCCTTGGCGAGCATGCCCTGCCGGTGGCGCGAGCGCTGCATGACGGCGACATCATCAAGGCGCGTACGGCCGTGGGTCGCATGGTCAGTCGCGATACGCACATGCTCGACGAAACGCAGGTTGCGGCGGCGGCCACCGAGTCGGTACTGGAGAACGGCAACGATGCCGTCTTCGGCGCGCTGTTCTGGTTTGTCCTGCTCGGTGCGCCAGGGGTCGTGTTGTACCGGTTGGCCAATACCTTGGACGCCATGTGGGGATACCGCACGGCGCGCTACGGGCGCTTTGGTTGGGCGGCGGCACGCCTCGATGACGCACTCAACTATGTTCCGGCGCGATTTACTGCGGTCACCTATGCGCTGCTCGGCAACGCAACGAGCGCGTGGCGCTGCTGGCGAGCGCAAGCGCCGACATGGGACAGCCCCAATGCCGGTCCCGTGATGGCCGCAGGCGCCGGCGCACTGGATGTGCAGCTCGGTGGTGCGGCTCCCTATGACGGCGTGTGGGAGTCGCGTCCGGATTTGGGCGAAGGCAGACCGGCAGACGCGGGCGCGATCGCGCGCGCGCTCCGCCTGGTGCGTCGTGGCGTGGTGCTCTGGCTCATGGTCGTCATGTTGCTCGCGCTGCTGCGTCAGGGAGTGATGCATGCTTGAGCATGGTGGACGCTTGCACCAGGCCGCCCGCCGCTATGGCATCGCGGTCGGCGACTGGCTCGATCTCTCCACCGGTGTCAGTCCGTTCGCGTGGCCGCTGCCGGACATTCCGGCCGTGACGTGGCATCGCCTCCCCGAGGATGACGATGGTCTGATCGAGCTGGCGCAGGACTACTATGGCGCGCCCCAGTTGTTGCCGGTCGCCGGTTCGCAGGCTGCGATCCAGGCCTTGCCGATGTTGCGCGGGCGCTCCCGCGTGGGCGTCATCGCGCCCGGCTACGGCGAACACGCACATGCGTGGCGCAGGGCAGGGCACGAAGTGACCTGCATGTCGGCGTCGTTGCTTTTCGAGCGCATCGACGATGTCGACGTGATCGTGCTGATCCACCCCAATAACCCGGGCGGCGAGCGCTTCGAGCGCGAGGCGCTGCTCGCTTGCCACGCGCGGCTTAGTGGGCGAGGTGGTTGGCTGATCGTCGATGAGGCGTTTATGGACGCCTCGCCGGACGACAGTCTTTGCCCCTTTGCCACACGCGACGGTCTGGTCGTGCTGCGCTCGGTAGGGAAGTTCTTTGGGCTGGCCGGTGCTCGCGCGGGCTTTGTCTGCGCGTCCAAGCCGCTACTGGATGCGCTTCGTAACTATCTAGGTCCGTGGCCATTGAGCGGACCGACTCGCCACGTGCTCAAGCTGGCGCTGACCGATCGCGACTGGCAAACGCAGGCGCGTGAATGGCTGCGGGACAGCAGCACGCGGCTCGCCGAGGTGTTGAACAGGCACGGGATCACACCGACGGCAGGGTGCGCGTTCTTTCACTGGTGGCGCGATGAGCTGGCCGTGCACCTGCATCGCGCGCTGGCCGAGCGCGGCATTCTCACGCGGCTGTTCGACGCGCCACCTAGTCTGCGTTTTGGATTACCTGCGGATGAGCTTGGCTTACGGCGCCTGGACCAGGCATTGGCAAGCATCCGTTTGATGGAGGTTACACGATGAGCGCCAGCGTATTGATGGTGCAGGGATGCACGTCCGATGCAGGTAAGAGCACCTTGGTGGCGGCGCTATGTCGTTGGCTACACCGGCGCGGCGTCGCGGTGGCGCCATTCAAGCCGCAGAACATGGCCTTGAATTCCGCCGTGACCGTCGATGGTGGCGAGATCGGCCGTGCCCAGGCCGTACAGGCGCAGGCGGCTGGGGTGGCGCCGCATACCGACTTCAATCCGATCCTGCTCAAACCGAATAGCGACGTGGGGGCGCAGGTCATCGTGCACGGTCACGCCATTGCCCATATGGATGCGCGTGTCTATCACGACTACAAGCGCATCGCGATGCAGGCGGTGCTCGCGTCGCACGCAAGGCTGGTAGCGCAGTACGACGCGGTGATCGTAGAAGGAGCGGGCAGCCCCGCCGAGATCAATCTGCGCGACCGGGATATCGCCAACATGGGCTATGCCGAAGCGGTTGATTGTCCGGTATTGCTGATTGCCGACATCGATCGCGGCGGCGTGTTTGCGCATCTCGTCGGTACGCTCGCCCTGCTGTCCGAGACCGAGCGCGCGCGCGTTGCCGGATTCATCATCAACCGCTTTCGCGGTGACCCTGCGTTATTGCAATCGGGCCTGGACTGGCTGGAGCGCGAAACCGGCAAGCCGGTACTCGGCGTGCTGCCCTATCTGCATGGCCTGCAACTCGAAGCGGAAGACGCCTTGCCGCGCGATCGGGCCTACAAGCCTGAGGCGCGCCTGCGCGTAATCGTGCCGGCGTTGCCGCGCATCAGTAATCACACGGATCTCGATGCCTTGCGCGCGCACCCCGAAGTGGACGTGCTGTTCGTCGGTCCTGGCGAGCTGCCGCCCGCCTGTGACCTGATCGTGCTGCCCGGTTCCAAATCGACCCGTGCGGATCTCGCCTGGTTGCGCGCGAACGGCTGGCAGGAGGCGATCGAGCGGCATCTTCGTTATGGCGGCAAGCTGATCGGTATCTGCGGCGGCTTCCAGATGCTGGGCCGCTTCGTGCATGATCCACATGGCATCGAGAGCGAGCCGGGCTCGAGCGTTGGACTAGGCTGGCTGGACATGGAAACGACCCTGAAGGAACGCAAGAAATTGCGTCGCGTGGCTGGGGTGCTGGTCCCGGGAGAGGTAAGCGTGAGCGGCTACGAGATCCATTGCGGCGTCAGCCATGGCGCAGCGCTGGCAACGCCTTCGAGCGTGCTCGATGGTGGCGTGCCTGACGGCGCCTTGTCGTCCGATGGCAGGATCTTGGGTAGCTATCTGCACGGCTTGTTCGACGAGCCACCCGCTCTCGCTGCCCTGCTGACATGGTCTGGCTTGCGCGACCCATCGTCCATCGACATGCATGCCCTGCGCGAAGCCAGCATCGAGCGGCTGGCCGATGCCGTTGAAACGCATCTCGACACCACGGCGCTGCTGCGCTTGCTGAAGATCGGCGCCACGGGGGATGCATGCGCACTCTGATTCTGGGCGGTGCCCGCTCGGGCAAAAGCGCCTTGGCCGAACGGCTCGCCGTCTCGTCCGGTCATGCGGTGGTCTATATCGCCACCGCGCAGGCCCATGACGCCGAAATGGCGGCGCGTATCGCGCGTCACCGGGCGCAGCGCCCGGCGCACTGGCTGAGCGTTGAAGAGCCGCTGGCGCTGGCAGAGGTCTTGCGTGCGCAGGTTCGGCCCGGGCGCTGCGTCCTGGTCGACTGCCTCACGCTGTGGTTGAGCAATCTGCTTGGCGATGCCGATGCCTCGCGTTTCGAGCGCGAGCGCGCGGCCCTACTCGATATTTTCCCCTCGTTGACCGGCCAGGTCTTGCTGGTGAGCAACGAGGTAGGTCTTGGCGTGGTGCCACTGGGTGAACTTACGCGCCGCTTCGTAGACGAAGCGGGCCGATTGCATCAGGCGCTCGCGAGTCAATGCGAGCGTGTGCTGTTCGTTGCGGCCGGCATACCGCTGGCCCTCAAAGGAAGTCTTGCATGAGCCTCGATTGGCTGTTCGTGCCCTGTCAGAACGTTGATACGAAAAGTGAGCAACTCGCGCGCGAGCATCAGGCCCAATTGACCAAGCCGCCCGGTTCGCTGGGTACGCTGGAGAGCTTGGCTATTCGACTGGCGGGGCTTCAACACACGGCGCGTCCGGCCGTGCAGCAAGTGTGGATCAGCGTGTTCGCAGGCGATCATGGCGTCGCGGCTGAAGGCGTGTCGGCCTTCCCGCAGGTGGTGACTGGCGAGATGGTGCGTAACTTTGCGCACGGCGGTGCCGCCATCAGCGTGCTCGCGCGCGCTCTCGGCGCCATGCTCGAAGTGGTGAACCTGGGCACCGTGAACGATCCGGGTGAATTGCCCCATGTGCGTCGCGCGATCATCGCGCCGCAGACGCAGAACTTCTGCGAGCGGCCGGCCATGACGAAGGCGCAGCTCGACATGGCGCTGCGGGCCGGTGCCGAAAGTGTCGCAGCGGCGTGCGACGCCGGCGCGCAGCTTTTCATCGGCGGTGAAATGGGTATCGCCAATACCACCTCGGCGGCGGCGCTGGCTTGCGCCTTGCTCGGTGAATTGCCGAGCCGGTTGGCGGGGGCGGGCACGGGGCTGGATGCGGCCGGTATCGACCATAAGGCCGCGGTGATTGCGCGCGCCCTGGCTCGTTTTGAGCCCGATGATGACGCGCTGACGTGGCTGGGAAGGGTAGGCGGCTTCGAGATCGCGGCGCTGACCGGCGCCTATATCGCATCGGCCCAGCGAGGCCTGCCGGTGTTGGTCGACGGCTTCATCACGACGGTGGCGGCGCTCGCGGCGACCCGTATCAATCCCGCTTGTCGCCCATGGATGTTCTTTGGCCATCGGTCGAGGGAGCGCGGGCATGCGCAGGTGCTCGCCGCGCTGAATGCCGATCCGCTGCTTGATCTTGGTTTGCGCCTGGGCGAAGCAAGCGGTGCAGCGACCGCCGTGCCACTCATGCGCCTGGCCTGTGAGCTGCATTCGCGCATGGCCACGTTCGCCCAGGCAGGGGTAAGTGGCGCATGAGCGGCAAGCACATCGGCATCGATTTGCTGCGCCATGGCGACACCGGCCAGCGCAGCTATCGGGGACAGCTGGACGATGCCCTCAGCGCGCTGGGCTGGAGCCAGCTGCGTGCGGCGATCTTCGGGCGCAGCTGGGACGCGGTGGTTAGTTCGCCGTTGCGACGATGCGCGGAGTTCGCCCACGACCTGGCGACCGCGCGGCATGTGCCGCTCAGGGTGGATGAGCGACTGGCCGAATACCACTTCGGCGAATGGCAAGGTGTACCCATCGAGGTCCTGGCCAGCGAACAGGGCGATGCGCTGGCGCGATTCTGGGCCGATCCGGTGAACTGTCCGCCGCCGGGCGGTGAGCGCTTCGCGGCCTTTCATCAGCGTTTGTGCGCAGCGTTGAATGATGTCGCCGTCGAGGCCGAGTCCCGCCGCGTGCTGGTGGTGACGCATGGCGGCGTGATCCGCCTGCTTCGTTGCGAGGTGGAAGGGCGTGACTTCGGGGAGATGGCGAATATCGACGTGCCGCACGCCTCGGTGCATCCACTGGACTGGGTGGCGCCAGCGACCGGCTTAGCCAAAGCCTGATGCGCGGCCTGCTTGTCGCCATCGGCTTCCTCACCCGCCTGCCGGTACCGGCGAAGGTATTCGATGGCGCTTCGGCGTCCTCGTCCTCGTTGCCCTGGTATCCGGCGGTGGGCCTGTTGATCGGCGGACTGCTGTGGGTGCTTTCCTGGCTCATGGCCGCGGTGCCGCCGTTGCTGGCTGCCGCCGTACTCTTGCTGGTCTGGGTCGGTTTGACGGGCGCCTTGCATCTGGACGGCCTGGCCGACAGCGCCGATGCCTGGGTGGGTGGACTCGGCGACCGTGAGCGCACCTTGGCCATCATGAAAGACCCGCGCTCCGGCCCCATGGGCGTGGCGGCGCTGGTGCTGGTGTTGCTGCTGAAGTTCGCCGCGCTGGCCAGTCTTGCGCCGCATAGCGCGGCGCTATGGCTGGCGCCGCTGCTCGGACGGGCCGCGTTGACGGCGGCGTTCATGGTGATGCCGTACGTACGCAGCGGCGGACTGGGTAGTGCGCTGGCGGGCGCTTCCCGCGGGGCGTGCGTGGCTGCCCTGGGGCTGACCGGCTTGCTCAGCCTTTGCGATGGCTGGCATGGCCTGCGCGCCCTGGTGGTGGCGCTGGCGGTGTTTGGCTGCTGGCGCTTGGCCTGCATGCGGCGGCTGGGCGGCATGACCGGCGATACCTGCGGTGCACTGACCGAACTGACCGAAGCCGCGGTGCTGCTGGCGCTGGCCCTGGATGCCTGAGCACCCTTCGGCCTGGCGTTTGGACGTCCAGCAGGGACATCGATGACGCAGGTCCATCGTCTGGACGACGCCGGGACGTTGAATTTGCGCTGCCTGCCTCGATAATGGATGGTTGCCAGCGTACGCGACCGGAGGAAGTCCCCGCGGGACGTTGGCCGATCCCGGAGTTTCCATGCCTATCTATGAATTCGAATGCAGCGGCTGCGGCCATCGTTTCGACCGCCTGCAGAAGTTGTCCGATCCCGACCCCAGCGTCTGCCCCGCCTGCGACGTGGCCGAGGTGAAGCGTCGCTTGAGCGCGCCGAGCTTTCGCCTGGCCGGTAGCGGCTGGTACGAAACCGATTTCAAGAAAGACGGCGACAAAAAGCGCAACCTGGCCGGCGACAGCGAGGCCTCCAAGCCTGCCGCAGCGGCACCGGCGTCGGCACCAGCACCAGCACCAGCACCGGCGTCGAGCAGCGGCAGCGACAGCTGATCGGGGCCGGATCTGAACGCCGCATGGCCGTGAGGCAAGTTTCTGCGCGTCCATCGCAAGTTATTCAAATCCGGTTGAGCATGCGCCCGCTAGCGTGACGCCCCACCACACAGGAGCGTTATCGATGCAGCGGATTCGAGCAGGTTGGATGGGGGTACTGGTCGGCGTGGCAGCGGGTGCGCTGTGGAGCGCCGCGCCAGCGGTGCACGCCCAGGAGCGTGAGGCGGTTCGCTGTGGCAGTGACGACGGCCATTTTTCCCGCTGCCAGGTGCCCTGGCGCGACGCCGATCTCGTGCGCCAGGAATCGAACAGCCCCTGTATCCGTGGGCAGAGCTGGGGCGTGGATCGCGACGGCCTGTGGGTCGATCGCGGTTGCCGCGGTCAGTTCGTCGAAATGGGCCGTGGCGGCGGTTGGCGGGGTGACGGCCGGCACGACGATGACCGTGATGATGACCGCGACGCTGACCGGGAAGACGGTGGCGGTTGGCATCCGGGTCCCGATTGGGATCGCGAAATCCGCTTCCAGTGCGAAAGCAACGACAAGCAGCAGCAGTTTTGCCAGGTCGATGTCGGTCACCACGGCCGCGTCCACCTGCTGCAGCAGCTTTCGGGTACCCCATGCGAAGAAGGCTATAGCTGGGGCTGGAACCGGGCCGGCGTATGGGTAACCCGCGGCTGCCGTGGCCTGTTCTCGGTGGATCGTCGCTGGTAAGCCGGCCGTGGCCGGGTGCTGCGCGCAGGCTTAAGGCAACGCTGAATAAGTATCGCCGTCGCCATGATGTCTGGAAGGCTCGCAGGGTGTGTCGTGCGGCGCCGGGAAGACTGGCCGTCTTGCCAAGCCGTGCGGCGCAGCCTGTGGGCCTTCCAGACATCACCCAAACACTTGAAATCCCATCGGTTGGGCCGGCCCTGTCTGCCCGCATCTCGTCGGGGCGCCGACTCGACAGACAGCCAGTCTGCCTTCGCCGCCGCCCCTGTGACCTGCGCGCAGACAGGGCCGGTGGCGACGGCGATACTTATTCAGCGTTGCCTTAAGTCGCGCAGCACCGTCCGTCCCATGCCGCTCCGGTGTTAACATTCCGGGTCTTTTCCACGCATTACGCCGCCCTGCGGCCCGGAGCTCCAAGCGCATGCGCACGCACTATTGCGGCCTCATCGACGAGGCATTGATCGGTCAGACTGTCACCCTGTGCGGCTGGGTCAACACCCTGCGCCTGCAGAGCCACGTCGCCTTCGTCGACCTGCGTGATCACGAAGGCATCGCCCAGGTGGTGGTGGAGCGCGAGAATGCGGCCGCCTTCGCCGTGGCTGGCGAGATCGGCAATGAGTACTGCCTGCGCGTCACCGGCACCATCCGCAAGCGCCTGTCGGTGAACGACAAGCTGCGCACGGGCACGGTGGAACTGCTCGCCGATACGGTGGAGATTCTCAACGCCGCGAAGGACTTGCCGTTCGCGATGCATGAGAACCCCAACGAGGACATGCGGATGACCTACCGCTACCTCGACCTGCGCCGTCCGGAGATGCAGCGCATGATGCGCACCCGCATCAAGCTGGTGCAGACCTTGCGCCGTTATCTCGACGCACGCGGATTCCAGGATATCGAGACGCCGATCCTGACCAAGGCCACGCCGGAAGGCGCGCGCGACTACCTGGTGCCCAGCCGCGTGCATCCGGGCCAGTTCTACGCGCTGCCGCAGTCGCCGCAGCTGTTCAAGCAGATCCTGATGATGGCCGGTTTCGATCGCTACTATCAGATCGCCCGTTGCTTCCGCGACGAAGATCTGCGCGCCGATCGCCAGCCTGAATTCACCCAGCTCGACCTTGAGTTCGCCTTCGTCGAAGAAAAGGACGTGCAGGACTTCGTGGAGGAGCTGATCCGCCACGTCTTCAGGGAAGTGCAGGGTGTCGAGCTCGATGCCACGTTCCCGCGCATGACCTGGGCCGAGGCGATGCGTCGCTTTGGTTCGGACAAGCCCGACCTGCGCATCGCGCTGGAACTGGTCGACATCGCCGACGCCGTCAAGCACGTCGAGTTCAAGGTCTTCGCCGAACCGGCCAACGCTGCCAACGGCCGTGTGGCTGCATTGCGCGTGCCCGGCGGCGCCAGCCTGACCCGCAAGGAAATCGACCTGCTCACCGAATACGTGGCCAAGTACGGCGCCAAGGGACTGGCCTGGTTGCGGGTGGACGATCTGTCCAAGGGCCGCGAGGGCATCAATTCGCCGGTGGCCAAGTTCCTTGACGATGCCGCACTCGATGGCGTGCTCAAGCTTACCGGCGCGCAGACAGGCGACATGCTGTTCTTCGGTGCGGGCAGCTGGAAGGCGGTGACCGACTTCATGGGCGCACTGCGCCTGAAGGTCGGCAAGGATCGCGGCCTGGTCGAAAACAGCTGGAAGCCGCTGTGGGTCACCGATTTCCCGATGTTCGAGTATGACGAGGAAGACCAGCGCTTCGTCGCCCTGCACCATCCGTTCACTGCGCCGAAGGTGGATGACGTGGCGGACCTGCGCGCCAATGCGGCGATCGCGGTGAGCCGCGGCTACGACATGGTGGTCAACGGCAACGAGATCGGTGGTGGCTCAATCCGTATCCATCGTCCGGAGATGCAGAGCACGGTGTTCGATCTGCTCGGCATCGGTCCGGAAGAGGCGGAGCTCAAGTTTGGCTTCCTGTTGAAGGCGCTGAAGTTCGGCGCGCCGCCGCATGGGGGGCTGGCCTTTGGCATCGACCGTATTGCGGCGCTGATGGCGGGCACCGAGTCGATCCGCGACGTGATCGCCTTCCCCAAGACCACCAGCGCGCAGGATCTGATGACCGACGCACCGTCGACGGTGTCGGAGCCGCAACTGAAGGAGCTTCACGTGCGCATTGCCGCGGCGGACAAGCTTCACGGCTGAGGTCTGCCGCGCCGGGTCGACAGATTGATTACAGGCAGGTTTGCTTCGCTGGGGCAATCCTGCCTATGGTTCCATCCACGACTCCCATTCCGCGGTCCCTGAATGTCTGATCATGTGATCCTGCTGCACGGCCTGTGGATGCGCGGTTTTGCGCTGGCCATGCTGCACCGGCGCATGATGGAGGCGGGCTTTCGCGTGCACCGCTTCGACTACATGAGCGTGGCGACCACCCAGCAGCGCATCCTCAGTCGCCTGGAAGCGCGTATCCACGAGCTGGCGCAGGACACGCCGACCGTACATCTGGTGGGTCACAGCCTTGGCGGTCTGCTGGCCCTGCGCGCCTGCGCGGAAGACGGCGAACTACCACCTGGCCGCGTCGTCTGCCTGGGTTCTCCCTTGAAGGGCAGTGCCGCTGCGCGCGGCTTCGCCGGCATGGGGCGCGGTGGCGAAGCGCTGCTGGGCGGCAATCGCGAGCTGCTCGAATACGGTTTCGAGCGCTGGGAGGGTGAGCGTGAGGTCGGCGTGGTCGCCGGGCGCCTATCGCTCGGCCTGGGTGCGGTGCTGGGCCAGTTCGAGGGCGACAACGACGGTACCGTGTCGGTCGACGAGACGCATCTGCCAGGTATCGCCGACCATTGCGTGATCGAGACCAACCATACGGGCCTGCTGTTCTCGGTCGAGGCGGCACGTCAGGTGACACAATTCCTGCAGCGCGGCCGTTTCGACCGTTCGGAACACTGAGCCGGGGCCGTGGATTTCGCCGATTGATCAGGCGGCTTGCCTGCCCGCCGTCCCGAAGGGATAGAATTCGCGCTCTGTTCAAGCCAGATTTGCAGGAAGTGTCATGGGTAGAGGCCCGTCCATCGAAGGTCGCAAGAATGCCGAAGACGCCAAGCGCGCCAAGGTATTCACCAAGCTGATCCGCGAAATCACCGTGGCCACCCGCGCCGGTCTCGCTGACCCTGCCGCCAATCCGCGTCTGCGCGCGGCGGTGGACAAGGCCTTGTCCGCCAATATGACCAAGGACACCATCGAGCGCGCGGTCAAGCGCGGCTCGGGTGCCGATGGCGGTGCCGCCATGGAAGAGCTGCGTTACGAGGGCTACGGTCCGGCCGGTATCGCACTGATCATCGACTGCTTCTCCGACAACCCGGTCCGCACCGTGGCGGACGTGCGCCACGCGCTGACCAAGCACGGCGGCAACCTGGGCACCTCGGGCTCGGTAGCCTTCCAGTTCTCACGAGTGGGTGAGCTGGTATTCGCCACCGGCGGTGACGAAGCCAAGGAAGAAAAGGTGCTGGAAGCCGCGCTCGACGCCGGTGCTGACGATGTCGTCAACGAGCACGGCGAAAGCACCGTGCTGTGCGCGCCGGAGAATTTCGAAGCGGTGCAGCAGGCGCTGCTGGCGGCGGGCTTGAATGCCCAGCACGCCGGTGTCGGCATGCGTCCGAACAACCGCGTGGCCGTGCCTGAAGAGGCACTGGAGACCTTGCAGGACTTGCTCGAGAAGCTCGACGCGCTCGACGATGTCAGCGACGTTTCGCATAACGCTTTGCTGCCCGCCGAGGCAGCAAACTAAGTTCGCATGGGCTCTTCGAGCCCTCGCGAACCTCCGCCCATGACGCGCATCATCGGCATCGATCCGGGCAGCCAGCGCACCGGTGTCGGCATCATCGATGTCGACGCCAGCGGCAAGCTGTCCCACGTATTTCATGGCGCGTTGGCGGTGGCTGGCGAGGCCAGTTTTCCGTTGCGTCTCAAACGCATATTTGACGAACTGTGTGCCATCATCGCCGCCCATCGGCCGGACGAATGCGGTATCGAACGCGTATTCATGGCGCGCAATGCCGATTCGGCGTTGAAGCTGGGCCAGGCGAGGGGAGCCGCGATTTGCGCGGTTGTCAGTCAGGGAGTCGCGGTGCACGAGTACGCAGCGACGGAAGTAAAACAGGCCGTGGTCGGCAGCGGTCGCGGTGACAAAACCCAGGTGCAGCACATGATTGGCGTCCTGCTCGGACTGAAGGGGCCGTTGCAGGCTGATGCGGCGGATGCGCTAGCCATTGCGGTGACCCACGCGCATACCCGCGCAAGCCTGGATCGCGTCGGCATTCCGCGCACGGCATGGAGGCGTCGCCGATGATCGGTCGACTGCGCGGCATCCTGGTGTCCAAGCAGCCACCGTGGCTGCTGATTGAAGTGGGCGGTGTCGGCTACGAGCTGGAAGCGCCGATGTCCACCATCTACGACCTGCCATCCATCGGCAAGGAAGTGACGCTGCTCACCCACTACGCAGTGAAGGAAGACAGCGTGGCACTGTATGGCTTCTTTCACGAAGCCGAGCGCACGCTGTTCCGCAGCCTGCAGAAAGTCAGCGGCATCGGCGCGAAGATTTCGCTCGCCGTGCTGTCGGGTGT
>DASXND010000054.1:0-2046 GCA_036495265.1 Dyella sp. | reverse complement strand
TAGATGCCCAGCAACTCGATCGAAGGCACCGGCGCCACCGAAACCGCCGTCCAGCCTGCTTCCTGCAACGCGGCCACGCCCTTGCCGGTCAATACGATGGCCAGCACGGCGATGATCATCGAGCTGACCGAGAAGAACACGCCCAGAGGGAGCCGCCGACTGGTGCGCAGCAGCACATACGCGATCAGGCCCAGGATAAGGGCACCCGCGGCGATGCCGGCCAGCAGCCAGTGCCCCTGACCTTCGTTCCACAGCGCCGTATAGAACAGGATGGTCTCGAACACCTCGCGGTAAACCGAGATGAAGGTCAGGCCGAAGACGAACCAGGCGGACTTGCGATCGAGAGCCGTGGCCATCTTCGCCTTTAGATAGGTCTGCCAGCGCCCACCGATGCTCTTCTGATGCATCCACAAGCCGACGCCGAGCAGCACGGCCGCCGCGAACAGCGACGATAGCCCCTCGGTCAGTTCACGGCTGGCTCCACTTATCGATATGGCGTAGCTGGCCACGGCCCAGGTCACTGCACCCGCCAGCAAGGCGAGCAGCCAGCCCGCATGGACATAGCGGGTGGCGTCGTGTCGGTCGGCTTTGCGCAGAAAGGCGAGCAGGGCTACGACGACCAGCAGGGCTTCCAGTCCTTCACGCACGAGTATGGTCATCGCCCCGAGAAAGATCGTCAGCGGGCTGCTCGCCGCCTCGGACGTCACCTCGGCGGCACGCGTCAGCATGGTGTCGATCGCCGCTGCCTGTGCAGCGAGCTCATCGCCCGAGGTGTCGTTCGACAAGGCGCTGCGATACGCACCCATGGCCGTCTCGATACGTGCGCGCAGTTCGCTATCGCGGGTATTGAGTTGAGCTTCCACCGGCTCGACGCCATCCAGGTAGGCGGACAAGGCGAGTTGCCTGGCTTCGTCCACGTTGCCGGCGCGATACGCGGCCGTGCTGGCGGCAAGACGGGCTCGTGCAAGCGCAACACCGGTCAATGCCTGTTGAACCGCCTGGGGGTGCGCGCGCAGATAACCGACGATCAGCCGGGCCTGTTCCGCGCCGAGCGTGTCGGACAACTGCGTGACCCGCGCGCGGGAAAGTTCGCTGAGCGAGGCGATGTCGCTGCGCGCGGCATCACTGTCGTGCCAGGCGCGCTCACCTTTGCTGGCGGCTTCGGGGTAGGCCAGCGTGCCCACGTAGTACGCAAGCGCCCAGCGATCGTCAGAGGAAAGCGCCGTGGCGAAGCTCGCCATGGGCGTGCCCTCCACGCCCTGGGTGATCACTCCATAGAGCGACAACGCACTACGTTGATCGGCGCGTTGCTGACTAGTGAAGTCGACCGGGCGTGGCGACAGGCTGAGCCCGACCGGGCCGTCGCCGCGCCCGCCCGCGCCATGACACGCCGCGCACTGGGTCTGATAGAGCGCGGCGCCTCGCGCGAGATCGGGCGCGTGCGTAGGAGCCGTCGGCACCGGATAACCCTGGAGCAACGCATCGGCGAGTGCGTGGGCTTCGCGCGCCACTTGCGCTGGCGATGCCTTGGCGTCGATCGATGCCACCAGTTGGTCCGCCTGCTGCCGCAGCGTGGCTGATGCGGGCGAGGGTGGTAGTGCGCGGATACGCTCGCGTGCATGACGGGCGAACTCACGCATCTCGTCATATTCGGAAGCGCTGACCACCGCGCCATTGTTCACCGCACCGGCGTAGTCGGTCGCGAGGTAATCGAGCATTTGCCACGTTTGCGACACGCTGGCGGACGAGTCCGCCGCGTGCAGCTCGCCCGCCATACCGAGGCAGGCCGATAGCGCGAGCGTGCAAACAAGCGCCCATCGTTTAAAAATGCGAGTGGTTCTCATTTGTATATTGTGCGCCTGCCACCCGCCCGCATGGAAGGGGGAGACAACACACGGTGAGCCCCTGCGGCACTACGACACGATGTGCAAGGGTCTGACGATGCGCGATGGGTGCCCTAGCGACAGCTGCGCGAGTCAGCGTGCCGGTGCACTGATGACAGAGTGGTTTGCCGCTGAAGTGGCGCATCTGACGTGGCGGGCATTT
>DASXND010000053.1:0-7815 GCA_036495265.1 Dyella sp. | reverse complement strand
TGCACCTGCACCATGATGCGGTGGCCGGGCTGGAACACGTGGTTGGCGGTCGGCAGGCCGAACGTGTACAGCAGCGGCTGGTCCGGCGTGATCGCCTGCGGGTGCTCGAAGCTGGTGCGATAACGGCCGCGGAAAATATCCATCGACACCGCCAGTTCGTAGCCGCCCATGGCCGGGTTCGATGGCACCGTGTCCGGATACACGTCGATCAGTTTCACTACCCAGTCGCTGTCGCTACCGCTGGTCGACGCATACAGGTTCACTTGCGGCGCGCCGCCGATATGCATCGGTGCGGTCAGCGGTTCGCTGACAAAGGTAATCACGTCCGGACGGCCATCGACGAAGCGCTGGTCGTTCACCAGCCAGCGCGTCCACGCGTCGTGATCGGCGAAGTGCACCGGACGCGGCTGGTACGGCACCGGCTTGGCTGGGTCCGATACATATTCCTCGTACTTGGCGGCGTCGCTGCCCGGCGCGTTGAACGACAAACTGCCGCCGGCGCCGAGGTAAAGCGATTTGGGCTTGTTGGGGCAACCCTTGTCGCAGCTAAGCGGCCAGGACTTGTAGCGATCCCAGCGGTTTTCGCCGGTGTTGTAGATCAGCACGGGGGGCGTGTTGGCCTTGGGCGCGCCGTCCACCAGGTACTGGTCGAAGAACGGCTTGAGCACATCGCGGCGGAACTGCAGGGCGGTGTCGCCTTCCCACTGCAGCGGGCCCAGCGAGGTGCCGTCGTAGTTCACCTGGCTGTGGCGCCAGGGGCCCATCACCAGGAAGTTCCTGTCGTTGTTCTTGTCCTTGGGTTCGGTCGCCTCATAGCTGTGGATGGCGCCCCACATGTCTTCCTGGTCCCACAGGCCTTGCAGCCACATGGTGGGAACGGTGAGCGGCTGTTCGGCCATGACCTTGTCCAGCGCCTGGTTCTGCCAGAAAGCGTCGTAGGCCGGGTGTTCGTCGAGCTTGCGCCAGAACGGCAGCTGCTCAAAACCGTGAGCGCGCGCGTAGTCGCCCGCCGAACCCGCCGCGAGGAAGTTGCTGTAGTCGTCGTAGCCCACGCGCGGCACGCTGTCGCCTTTGCCTTTCTGCTTGGTCTGGCCGTAGATGTAGTCGAAGTTGGTCTGGCGGTAGGCGCCGTAGTGGAACCAGTCGTCACCCATCCAGCCGTCCACCATCGGGCTTTCCGGCGCAGCCACCTTCAGCGCAGGGTGCGGATGGATCAGCGCCATCACCACGGTAAAGCCCTCGTAGGATGAGCCGAGCATGCCGACCTTGCCATTCGACTCGGGCAGGTTCTTCACCAGCCAGTCGATGGTGTCGTAGGCGTCGGTGGAGTGGTCAACCTCGCTGGAGTTGAGCGGGCCGCGCAGCGGGCGCGTCATCACGTAGTCGCCTTCGGAGCCGTATTTGCCACGCACGTCCTGAAATACGCGGATATAGCCGCCGCGAACGAACACTTCATCACCCTGCGGCAGCTCGGCATTCATGTGCGGCGACTCGAAGCGCGCGGCGCGACCGTCGGCGTTATACGGCGTGCGCGTGAGCAGGATGGGCGCGTTCCTGGCACCCTTGGGGATGACGATGACGGTATGCAGCTTCACGCCGTCGCGCATTGGGATCATCACTTCGCGCTTGACGTAGTCGTAGCCCACCGTCGAAGCGGCAAAACTACCCTGCGGAATATCCGGTGTCAGCGGTGCGGTCTGGGCCTGGGCTAATCCAGCCGCAAGCGCGGTGGCCAGGGCGGAGACGGCGAGCAGGGTACGGCGGATGCGCATGAAACCTCCGGACGGACCGGTCGTTGCCACGACCGGTCCGGGCTGGTTGGGAAGATGACCGTGGTGTTGCAGTCGTCGACTTTAAGCGACCGCTCGCGACACTCCCACCATGACTTCCTGCATAGACGCCCGATCGCCCCGGTCAATCCAGGCGGCCACCAGCAACGGCGGTGGGTTCGTAGTGGCGCATTTCCTCGATCCGTGGGACATAGGCGCGGATGGCAGCAAGAAATGGGCCGAAATGCTCGCTGCGGCGAAAACCCTGGAGATGGTCTTCAGCCGATGTCCAACGGATGCGCAGCACGTAGGTACCCGCTGACTCCACGCAGCGGTCCAATGCGTAGCCCAGGCAAAAACGGCTGGCTGCCAGACTGGCGGCGGCGCGCGCATAATCCGCCTCGAACGCGGTGGCGTCGGCTGCAGGCATTTTGTAACGGATGTATTCGACGATCATGGCGGTCTCCAGGGAGCGGCGTCAGGGAATTCGCCCGATCATGGCGCGATGATGCATCGCGCGATACGCACCGGGTGGTAACCCGTACGACTCGAGGATCAAGCACCATACGGACCATGTAGAGGAGCCATCGTATGTCTCAGATGGAAAACCCGTTCTATAGCTGCCCGGTCGAACTGGCCTTGCAAGCCATCATGGGCAAATGGAAGCCTGCCATCCTGTGGCAGCTCGCATCCGGCGCGAAACGTTTCAACGAGTTGCAGACGGCCTTGCCCGGCATCGCACACAAAGTGCTGAGCCAGCAGCTCACGCGCCTGCAACGCGACGGCATGGTGATGCGCAACCACACGGGCTACGATTTTCCGCCCGGTTACACCCTCACGCTGTTAGGCAGCACATTGCGCCCGGCACTCGATGCGTTGGCCGAATGGGGCAAGTTGCATGGCGAGCGTGCCAGCACGACGGCGCAAGAGGCGAGTCGCAGCGCGTGACGGCAGCGAGGTCGGCTGTTCTGGGCAGGCCAATCGTGCATGCACGGGTTCCGCTGTGCAGGCATCTTCACGCTTCAGCCCAGGGGTCGTAACTGCCGAACCACCACAGGTGGCCTTCCGGATCACGGCAGCTGTAGCCAGCACCGCCGTAGTCCTTCTCGGCGTACTCGTCGATGATCACTGCACCCGCGGCTTTCGCTTGCTCATAGTGCGCCTTGCAGTCACTCACGATCACGCAGGGGCATTGCGTCTCGCTGCCGCCTACCTGATCGGGCTGCACAAAGTTCCGACCGAACTCATTGTCGCGCACCGACCCGAGCATCAGCATGCCGGCGCCGTAGACCAGTTGTGCATGCGCCACGCCACCATCGTCATCGTCATAGACCGCGTGTTTCAGGAAGCCGAATGCCTTGCACAGCCAGTCGATGGCGGCGTGGGCGTCGCGGTAACGAAGGCAGGGGAGGATGGTGCTGCCGCTACTGGGTTGGGTGGCCATGGGTGTGCACTCCTGAGGGTGGACTTGACGGGAGCATATCGCGTTGGACGAGCGTGTCTTGTCGATTTTCTTAGTGGGGCAGTGAGCTCCAACGCCGCTGCTGTAGGAGCGCACCCTGTGCGCGACCACGGCGCTATCGCTACGCTCCTGCACAAAGAGCAGCGGGGATGACGGATTTGCCGCCAACGCGCCGAATTCAACATCCCTCACCCCAAATCAGTCCAACGGCACATGATTCGGATAGGGCCCCCGCGCCGCCATGAACGCCGTCGGCGTCATTCCCGAAAAATCGCGGAATTCTCGCACCAGATGCGCCTGGTCCCCGTAGCCACCATCGAATGCGACCGCACTCCAGTCGACCGACGAACAGCGATACACGGCGTCGACCACGCCGCGAAAGCGCAGCAGCCGGGCGTAGCGCTTGGGTCCCATGCCTACCTGTCGACGGAATAGACGTCCAAAGCGATATTCAGAAAGTCCGATGTCGCGGACCAGCGGGCCGATGCGGGTGACCTGCGGCTGACGGCCTATTTCAGCGAGTGCGTGGAGCACCTCAGGCGCCAGTTGCGGCAGCTTCATGCGCGCCAATAGCCATTGTTCGAGTACGACCAGGCGCAGCCTGGCGTCTGTCGTGTTCAGCAGTCGCTCGCGCAACTGATGCGCGCTATGGCCAAAGATGTCCTCGAGTCCGATGTCCCGCTCCACCAGCGCGGCGTGGTCTTCGCCCGTGAATGCATGCGCACCGCCGGGGCGAAACACCACACCCATCACGCACACCTGCTCGGCGGTGTCGATGATCTGGCTGTGCAGACATGGGCCACCGATGACCGACGCGGGCGCACGCACGCAATGACGTTCGGCGTCATCGGAGTAGACGCGCGTCTCATCCTCGTGGAGGTTGATGATCAGGGCCGCGCCAGGCACCGGCAGCACCCGTTCGTAGTGATGCGCGGCGGGTGGCATGGCCCAGTCCCAGAGGTGGGAGACCAGGGCGTCGAGCGGCGGCGCAGGTGCGACTACGTGGTGTCCCATCGACGGACTCCTGACGACAGCCGGAGTTTAGGCCGATGCGTTGCCGCTGTCAGGTCTTGTTGCCCGGTATGACGGTGGGAGGCGAACGGGAATCGGTGTCTCCTTCGTGCTGCATCGTGCGAACCACCAGGTCCTGCGGTGTGGTGAGCGGCAGATCAGCCTTGTGCAGGCGATCGATGATTTCGAACAATACGTCGCTCTTCACATCGCCGGCAATCCGCGGGCTGCTCACGTAGGCCGTGCAGACGAACATCATCGAACCGCCGTCGACGTTGTCCAGTTGCACACTGGGCGAGGGCGTGTTCAGTGTGGCCGGGTGATTGCGCAGGATGTCGAGGATGATCTGCCGAACCTTGGAGGCATCGGAGCTCATCGGCATGGGCAAGCGTATCTGCACGCGACCCAGGGCATTGGCCAGGGTCACGTTACGGACGTTCTGGGTAATCAGCTGCGAGTTGGGCACGATCATGGTGGAACGGTCGGCCAGCTGGATTTCGGTGGCACGCACATTGATGCGGCGGATATCGCCCTCCGCCCCCGTGATGCTGATCCAGTCGCCGACCTTTACCGGACGCTCGGCCAGCAGGATCAGGCCGGAGATGAAGTTCTGCACGATCGCCTGCAGGCCAAAACCGATACCGACGGACAGGGCGCTGGCCACCCAGGCGATGCTTTGCACGTTTACATTCAGTGCGCCCAGCATCAGCACGAAGACCAGGATGCCGCCGACATAACCCAGCAGGGTCACGATGGATGTCTGCATGCCTACGTCGAGCGAGGTCTTGGGCAGCAACTGCTGGCTCAGCCAGCGCTTGATGATGCGAACGATAATGCCGCCGACCAGCAACAGCATCAGCGCGTTGAAGATATTGCCGGGATCGATCGGTAGCGAGCCCAGCGTGCGAGTGGCGAACAGGCGCGAGCCGCGATCCACCAGGTCGGACACGCCAGCGCCATCGGTGACGAGCACCAGCGGCAACGCGAGCATCAGCAGGAACGCCCTGGCTATGCCCGACAATACCGTGGCGCTTTGCTCGAGTCGTGGCGGGGAAATGCCAAACGCATCTTGCATGCGCATGCCACTGCGCGATTCCGGCGAGAGCAGCGTCTCGCACAGATCGTTGATCAGGTGCATCAACAGATAGAGCCCGGCAATGACGAAGCCGCCACGCAGCATCTGGCGCGCCGCAAAGAACGCCAGCGCGATATAGCCGGTGGCCACGCTGATGAAGATCAGCAAGGTGCCGACGAAGGCGGCTGCCACCAACAGGCCTACCCACAGGGGGCGCTTGGCCGGCGTATCGCCGTCGGCGATCAGGGCGCGTCGAGCGCTGCCCATGCGTATCAACGCCGCGGTGAACAGCGCGCCGATCAAGAGGGCGAAGAAGGCGTTGGAGGTCACCGCCATGGCGACGCTGGCGCCGATATCGTTGTTGACGCGTTCAAACACGCCCAACAGCAGGGTGCTGTAGGCAAGCACGGTGGGGAAGGGCCACAGGCGCTGGGCCAGATCGTCCGAGATGGGCGGCAATCGCCACGAAGGGCGCTTTACGCTGAGCAAGGCGCGGCCCAGTCCGGCCATGGTGGCGGTAAAGAACATCAGGAACACGGTACTGCGAGCGAGACCATCCAGATCCTGGTTGAACACACCATTCCAGTTCACCGCCAGATAGACCAGCCAGGCGGCGATACCGTAGGTCAGCGTCGTCCCCAGCGTGATCAGCAGGGCCATGGCGCTGCGACGAAGGTGGCCGGAAGGCAGATGCTTGCTGGCCAGGTCGAGGATCTGGTGCTCCAGCAGGCGCCGCCCGGCTGCCAGGAGCAGGACGGCGGCCAGCAGGCAGAGGATGAACGGTATGCGGTTGGGCGGCTGCCAGGCTTGCGCGAACGCGCCGATCAGGGTGGTACCGAGCGCAGCGAGGTTGGCGCGATCATCGGCCATCTTCTCACCCAGCTGGGACCAGAACGCCATGCTCAATGGCGAGGCCGTGCGTTGGCTGATCTGCGCCTGGAACAGTTCGCGGCGCAGCGCGGCAATCTGGTTGATCAGCTGCTGGCTTTCCAGGCTTAGCGACTTCGCGCGGGTGATCTGGCCGGCCAGGTCGGCCTTGTCCTTGTTGAGTTGCTTGCGTTGGCTGGCAACCTCAGGCGTTTCCGCGGGCGCGCCCTTCTCCGGCGGCTTGCCCAGCACGTCCAGCTTGGCCTGGATGACGTCGCTTTGAGGCGTCAGGCTGGCGGTCAGTTGGTCCGCCTGCTGCTGGATGGCCCACGCCTTGCTGCGGGCATCGGTCAGCAGACTGTCGGTCAACTTGGTCCGGTCGGTAATGGTTTGCTTGATCTGGTCGAGCTGGGTGCTGAGCTGATCGGGATTGATGGCCGCGGCCTGGGGTATCTGGCCGGTATTCGGGGCGTCCTGCGCCCATGCGGGTGCGGCGCCGCCGATGGCGAAGAGAAGGATCAGCAGGAAGCGAAGCAGGATAGGCATGCCGGCATGATCCCGGCGCGCCCCGCATGGGTCAATGCGTCAACATGAATGGATGCCTTGACGGCAGCTTCAGAGGCGCCTATTCACGCTGTCGACATGGATCATCGACTACCCACCGACGCCGTACCCGCCTGGGACGGCAACGTCGCCAAGGCACGCAGCCTGCAGACCGAACTCGCGTCCCGCGTGCGACTGGTCGACGATCATCCGCCGCTACGACGCATTGCGGGTCTCGATGTCGGCTTCGAGGAAGATGGCGCGGTGACCAGAGCCGCTGCCGTCTTGCTCGATGCAGCAAGCCTGGCGCCCTTGGCAGAAGTGATTGCACGACAGCCCACGCGCATGCCGTATATCCCGGGCCTGCTTTCGTTCCGCGAGCTGCCTGCGTTGCTGGAGGCCCTGCAGCAGTTGCCCGAGACGCCCGACCTGATTTTTGTGGATGGCCATGGCATCGCGCATCCGCGCGGTCTTGGTATTGCGGCCCACCTGGGCGCGGTGACCGATCTGCCGACGATTGGCGTTGCCAAGTCGATCCTGGTGGGTGCCCACGAGGACCTCGGCCCGCGGCGGGGCGACCGTGTGCCGTTGCATTACAAGGGCGGCGTGATCGGCTGCGTGCTGCGCAGCAAGGACAAGGTGCGGCCGCTGATCATCTCGCCGGGACACCGTGTGAGCATGGAAGCCGCACCCGACCTGGTACTGGCATGTTGTACGAAATACCGGCTGCCGGAACCAACGCGTCTCGCCGACCGTCTGGCCTCGCGGCGCGACCGCGGCTGCTAGTCGGCCGACGGACGAGCCGCGTTGATCGGCACCAGTTGATAGCCGAAGCTGGCGGCCAGTCGCGTTACAGCCAGCAACATTTCCATGGCGCAAGGTGCGGCCGTGGCAGACGGCGCGCTGGTGAGCGGGTGGGGTCACGCATCCTTGTTGCCCTGTGCGATGTCGTCGGCGGCTTTCTGGATGATGCCGAGCACGCGCTTCACTTCGGCGATATTCCAGGGGCCGCCGTGCATGAACAGCGCACGCTTGAGGTTGTGCATCGCTTCGCGCAAGGCCATGGGGGCTGCGGCCCGCGCGAACAT
>DASXND010000052.1:0-2431 GCA_036495265.1 Dyella sp. | reverse complement strand
CCGTCCCAACCACTCCAGCAGCTCACCTGCCTCCACACCCTGCGCCTTCAGCTGCGTCAGCGCGTCGAGCAAGGACTCGGGCTGCGGCGCACCGCCTTCACGCTGATAGTCCCGACGTCGGCGGATGCGATGCACGCGTTCCGCGATGTTTACCGCCTGGAAATAGGTGGCGAAGGCCCGCGCCAGCGCTTCGGCATGCGCCGTTTCCAGGCCACTCAGCAGATCGGCCAGCAAGGCCAGGGGCGCGCCTTCGTGGCGACGCGCGATGGCGGCCATGCGGATGCGCTCCACTTCGTCGAGGAACGCCGGCGAAACCTGCTCGGCCAGCATATTGCCGACCAGGGTGCCAAGGCGGCGGACGTCTTCGCGCAACGGGGATTCGTGCGGGGCGAACTCAGGACTGCGGTACTGGTTCATCGATGCCTGGAATGAAGTTGGATGTCTGGACGTCCAAGACTACCCCAAGCTTCATTGATTTGTGCACCGCCACAAAACTATCTTTCTGATCGAACGAAAACGGAGGCGCAAGGCGCCCCCTTTTCATGGGACCTGGTCAAGGCCGCTGCCACGAGCGTCGGAATGGCCCGAAACGTCGCGTCTTCCAAAACCGTCATCCCAGCGAAAGCTGGGATGACGAGTAGGAAAGGGGATCGCAAACCGTTGTTCGTTGCGGTGACCTGGAAGAGGCACTTGCCCCTCCGCCGAAACGTCAGCGCGACGCCTCCGCCGGTTTGGCGTTCTTCACGTACTGCTCCAACCAGGCATTTGTCTCAGCCAGCATCTGCATGATCGATTCGCGCGCACGATAGGCGTGCGCTTCGTTCGGCAGGATCACCAGACGCGCGGTACCACCCAAGCCCTTGATGGCGGCGTAGAGGCGTTCGCTCTGGATCGGGAAGGTCCCTGAGTTGTTGTCCTGCTCGCCATGGATCATCAACAGCGCGTCCTTGATCTGGCCGGCGTAGTTGAACGGCGACATGGCCTGGTACACATCCTGCGCCTGCCAGTAGTTGCGCTCCTCGGACTGGAACCCGAACGGCGTGAGCGAGCGGTTATAGGCGCCGCTACGCGCGATGCCCGCCCGGAACAACCGCGTATGCGCCAGCAGGTTCGCCGTCATGAACGCGCCATAGGAATGACCGCCCACGGCGATGCGATGGCGGTCGGCCACGCCACGTCGGACCACTTCATCTACCGCGGCCTCGGCGCTGGCGACGAGTTGCGGGATATAGGTGTCGTTCGGCTCCTTGCTGCCCTCGCCAACGATCGGCACCGAGAAGTTGTCCAGCACGGTGTAACCCATGGTCAGGAACGCCTGCGGTCCCCAATAACTGATGCGGTTGAAACGGTAGGGCGAGTCGGTAACCTGGCCGGCTGCATCGGCCGATTTGAACTCGGCCGGATACGCCCACATCAGCATCGGACGCGGACCGTCCTTCTTCGGGTCGTAGTTGGGCGGCAGGTACAGCGTCGCGGTGAGCTCGACACCATCCTTTCGCTTGTAACGAATCTGCTCTTTTTTCACGCCCTTCATTTGCGGGAACGGGTGCGGGTTGTGGGTGAGCGCGCGCGGCGTGCTGTTCGCTGCCAGCTCGCGCACGTAGTAATTGGTCGGCTCGTTGGGCGATTCGCGCGAGGTCAACGCCCGCTTGCCTTCGTTGTCCAGCAGTACCTGCGGCGCTTCGTAGTACGGCGCCTGCGAGCGGAACAACCGCGTGCTCTGGCCGTTGCGCAGATCGACCTTGTCGACGAACGGACGGTCGCCCTCCGACGATGCGCCTTGTCCTAGACGGAAAATACTCTCGCCACCGTCGGCCAACAGCAGACGCGACTCGCCGTGTTCATCGAGCGCGGTCGCCGGCATACCCGGGTCGTTGTAACGATCCTCGGACGAACCTTCATGGATCAGCTTGGGCGACAAATCGAGATGGTCGGGCATGACCCGCCATTCCTTCACCTTGCGCGTCTTCCACCAGAACTCGTCGATCAGGGCCAGATCGCCATTACCCCAATAAACACCGGCATAACGGCTGCCGAGCTTGGCCAGCGTGACAGGCGCCTGGTCAAAGGGAGCTCCCTGCATCAGCACGAGATCGCGAACGTCGGCCTTGCGGGCCGGATCGCCGCCATCCTGCGCCTCGGCCCATACGAGCGTCGCCGGTGCGTCGGCACGCCATTCGATATCGCGGACGCCAGTCCGCACCGCGTCATTGCCGGTGGGCAGGCCTTCGACCAGGGGCTGGTTGGCGATTTCCTTGACCAGCTTGCCGTCGATATCCAGCACCTCGATGCGGCGCGGGAAGCTATCAGCCGGCACCAGGTAGGAGAACGGCCGCTCGATGCGTTGACGCAACAGGTAACGACCGTCCGGCGAGGCGCTGATCGACAACGTCAGCGTGGGTTCGCCCACCATCGTCACCTTGCCGTCCAG
>DASXND010000051.1:0-5098 GCA_036495265.1 Dyella sp. | reverse complement strand
CCATCAGCACGTTCGGCCATAGCGCGCCGTCGGAGTCGGAAATATTGACGTCGGTTTCCTGGTTCGATTGCGACGCCGTGTCACGGATACCACGCACGCTCGCCGTAAACTGACCGCCGTTGTCGTAATCCATCTGCAGGTTGAAGTTCTTCGCCACGGAGCTTTTCTGGATGATCTGCGAGTACGACTCCACATCGCCTGGCCACTTCTGGTACACCTGCGTGGTGAATATCTGCGAGCCCTCCCAGCCCGGCTCTGGCGTGCCGTAGGAGCCGAGGGCAGGGCTGCCGGTATTGCGCGACTGCAGTGGCACGTAGGTCGCGCCCTGCCAGTTGGTGGAGTTGAACTGGATGCCGTAGTTGCGGTCGTACTCTCGCTGTTGCGAGTAGAAGTAGTCGCTGGTCAGGCTGAAGCCGCTACCGAGATCCATCTGGAACGAGGCGTTGCCGGACTTACGTTTGCGCTGGGTGATGATGTCATTGAGGCCGATGTCCTGGCTGCCCATGAAGACGCCGTTGGACTTGCCATCGCCATTGACGTCCACGCTGCCGTCGGCATTCTGAACGATCTTCGATGGGATGGGCGCGCCGTTCCAAGGGGTCAGGAAGCCGTTGTAGCCACCGGCGCTGGCCGCGTTTTCGCCATTGAGTACCACGCCATACTGGTCCAGGCCCTCGGTGGAATTCATGCGCCGGGTGTCGGAGTAATCGGCGGATACCAGCAGGCCCCAATGGCCACCGTCGTTGAACGAAATAAGGCCGTTGGCCTCGGGCCCCCAATGGTTGGTGGTGGTGCCGCGCTCGCCGTTGGCCGAATAGCTGTAGGTGAAACCGCTGGGCAGATCCCAGGGACGGTAGGTATGCAGGTCGATGGCGCCGCTGATGCCGCCGTCGGTCAGGTTGGCGCTGGATGATTTGATCACGTCCACGCCGTGGAACAGCGTGGACGGCAACATGGTGAAGTCGGGCTGCTGCGAGTCGATCTGGTCTGCCGTGATGAACACTTCGCCATTCAACATGGTGCCGACCTGGGGCAGACCGCGCACGTCCACCGAGGTGCCCACGCCCGCGTCGCGGTTGATCTGCACGCCAGTGACGCGCTGCAGGGAGTCCGTGATCGTCGTGTCGGGCAGCGCGCCAATGCTTTCGGCCGTAATGCTGTCCTGAATGTTTGAAGCATCGCGTTTCAGGTCGATGGCGCGAATCTGCGACGCGCGCACACCGGAGACCGCCACGGTCGACAGCGTGACCGCGTTCTTCTCCGCGTCCGTGCCATCGGCTTTCTTGGTGTCGGCCTTTTTGGCGTCGGGAGGCGGCGGTGGCGCGGTTTGCGCCGTGCTGGTCTGCGCGGCCTGGTCGTCCGCCTGGACATCGAAGAATGTCGACGCTGCGGCCGACGTCGACACGGCGGCGAACAGCGACATGGTGACGGCAAAGGACAATGGATGTTTGCGAAGTGCGGTTGGCATGGGCTTTAACCTCGTTGGTGTTGCCTGTCGAACCTCAGGTGCTCCGTGGAATTCCAAAAGAACGCGTACAGCCCGGCTGTGCCTGCTGGTTCGCACGCCGTCGTGATTCAATTTGTCGATCTCCCCAGCTCTGGCTACGCGAGCCAAAGCCGCTTACTCAGTGCCACGGCGCGGGACGCTTGTCCCGCCTGCCGCTTATTTCGAAAATGTCATTCGCGCCAACGCCCACTGCCCCTCGCGTGGATCGCCGGTAACGAAAACGCACAGATCGCGCACGCCGGCCCCCGCCGGCATGGCCACCTGTGCATCTAGACGAACTTGCCCGCTTGCCTGCACCACGCTCCCCAGCGGCAAGCGAGCAAGCAGTGACCCCGTGCAGGCGTCAGCATGGATCTCGAACTCGCCGCCCGCGTTGGCCTGGTGGCGCGCCACGGCGTCCTTGGCTTCATCGCCAAAGCGCCATGTGATGCGTTCGACCGTCATCGCGACATGCTTGACGCCATCCAGCGGTGCTTGTGGCCAAAGCCAGCACGCGTTGCCGATGTCGACGGAATACATCGGCCGCGGCCCTTGTGCCGGCATGCCACCTTCCAGGCGCGTGCCCGGCTGCCTGGAGCACATCGCCAGCGCGCTGCTGTCGCGGCTCAGCAAGGTGGTTTCGTCCAGCACTTGCGTGCGTGGCGCGGCAAGTTCGAAGCCGTCCGTGGCAAAGGTTGCGGCGCGCAAGGTCGTGTTGCCCAGTAGCGTGAGCGGCCGGGCGTAAGCGGCGGATTGCCTGGTCGGCTCGGAGCCATCCGTGGTGTAACGCATGGTGCCGAATCCGACCTGATTGGACAGCTCGACCCGGAACGCGTCATGGTCCGCTGCCGTCACCTGAAAGGCGGGTGCGAACGCGCTGTCGGCATAGCCAATGCCGAGTGCGCGGTACCGCGCCAGTTCGGCTGGCATGCGTTGCAGAAAGCCGTTCCAGTCGTGTGCACGCGAGGGCGACCAGCCAAGCTCCGCCAGCGCCGCGATGCGCGGGAACACCGCATGCTGGTCGTGCGCAAAGGTACGCATCTGCTCGGTCCAGAGACCGCCCTGTACGCCGATGATGCGCTGGGCTTCGGCCGCGCTCGCGCCGTTCGGGATGACGACGGTGTCATACGTTTGCCGCAAGGTGGCTGCAGGCGGCGGTCCCGGCCACTCGTCGGGCCGGTCGGACTGGACGTGGTCGAAGTACAGCGATTCCTGCGGCGTCATGACCACGTCGTGGCCTTGCTTGATGGCGGCGAGCGCCACGCGTTCGTTGTCGTCGCCGTGCCAGGACATCACCACTTCCGCCGCCGGCAGCGTCGCGCCGGCAACCAACTCGTCATCCCAGCCAACCGGCGTGCGCCCGTGCTCGATCAGATGCGCGGCGACCTGCTGGGTGAACCAGCCCTGCAGCTGATCCATGTTTGCCAGGCCCAGCTTGTGCATCTGCGCATTCACCTCCGGCGAGGCGTTCCACTGCTGCTTGTCTGCCTCATCGCCGCCAATGGAGATGTATCGTGAGGGGAACAACTGCATCACCTCATCGAGCACGTCGTCGACAAACTGCAAGGTCTTTTCATCGGGCTTGAGCAACCACGGACTGACGCCCCAGTCGGTCCACACCGAAGGACGCTTACCCGTGACGCCTAGCCACGGATAGGCAGCGATCGCCGCCTGCGAATGCCCGGGAAGATCGATCTCCGGCACCACCTCCACATAGCGCTCGGCGGCATAACGCACGATGTCGCGCGCCTCGGCTTCTGTATAAAAGCCGCAATAGGGCTGCCCCGGAGAACCGGTCAGTTCACTGTCCAGGCCCACCGCCTTGCGACAGGCGCCGATTTTCGTGAGCTCGGGATACTTGGGGATTTCAAGACGCCAGCCCTGGTCTTCGGTCAGATGCCAGAGCAACACGTTGAGCTTGTTGAGCGACATCCCGTCGATCAGCTTCTTGATGTCGGCCACGCTCTGGTAGTGCCGCCCGGAGTCGAGCAGCAACGCGCGCCACGCGAAACGCGGGTGATCGTCGATAACCCCGTGAGCGACCTTGACGGGCATGCCGTGGGTCCACCCCGGTGGCGTCAGCAATTGCCATAGGGTGACGCCGCCGTAAAACGCGCCGCGCGGCGTGCGTGCGGTGACCAGGATGCCGTCGTCGTCCACCGTGATGTGATAGCCGGCCTGGTCTTGGACATCGGCGCTCGGATTCACATCGAAGGTGATTGCGGCATGCGCGACGCCCGCAGTCACCACGCGCAAATGCAGCCCGTTGGTATCGGCCACGCGTTGCACGAATCGCTCGGCGATGGACCGCACTTGTTCGCGATCCATGCCGCGCACCGAGACCATGGCACCATCCGCGATCTCGGCCGCGCCCGATCCGGCAGGTCGGGCCATGGCCGGCTGCGGTAGCAACGACCACGTGGGGACGCCAGGCGCGGCAGCGACTACGCCCGTAGCCGCCAGCCACGCCATGGCCACGCAACGCATAAATCGTGATGTCGTGATGAGGCTCATGCGTCCGCACCACCCGCCGCGGCATGCCGCGGCGACCCCGACGTGCCATGCCTGAGGTACCACTGGGCTGCACCCTGCACGCCGTGGCGGCCGTGCTCGGTTACCCACACCGGCACTTGCGACAGCAACGCGCGCGCGCTGCGTCCGTGCAGGAATCGCTTCTCGAAGGCGCTGCCCTTGAGCAGCTCGAATAGGGACGAGAGGAAACCGCCGGCCAGATACACGCCGCCGGTGGCCATGAAGGCCATCGCGAGATTGCCGGCAAAGCTTCCCAGCGAGGCGCAGAAGATCTCTATCGCCTCCACGGCTTGTACATCGCTGCATGCAACGGCCGCCGCGGTGACCGCTTCTGGCGTCGCCAGCTTCGGCCTTTCCCCCTGCAGCCTGCACAGAATCGCGTAGACCGTCAGCAGGCCGGGGCCCGACACGATGTGTTCGAACGGCACGTAGCCGCCATTTGGCGCGAGGTGCGCGAGAATCTCGCGCTCGCGCACCGAATGGGGCGCGAAATCCATCTGGCCGGCTTCCGTCGCCAGCACGAAACCGCCGGCAGGGCCGGGAACGTGCACCGCCGCGCCAAGGCCGGTGCCCGGTCCGATCACCAGGGTCGGGCCACGGGCATGCGCGTTTGGCCCGCACAGATGGCGGCCGTTGTCGGCAAGCGTGCCATCGAGCGCGTAGGCCAACGCTTCGAAGTCGTTTAGTACGGCAACTTCGTCCAGATCCAGCGCGTGGCGCAACTGCGTCAGGTGGATGGGCCAGGCGAGGTTATCGTTCACGACCTCGTCGCCCATGATCTGGCCCGCGCATGCGAGCACGCAGTGCTTCACCGGGGCTTGCACGTCGGCGCCGACAAAGGCCTGCAACAGTGCCGACAGCGTCGAGAACTCCGCGCACGCGAACACGCGATAGGCGAGCGTTTCGACCCCGCGGGCTCGGTCCCGCGAGGCGCGCATGAGCGCAACACGCGCGTGCGTGCCGCCGATATCGGCTGCCAGAAACGGTTCCGCCAGTCTCCCCGCCACTCGATCTGAATGGTCGATCGCCACGTCCCGCGTGCCCCTCGCAGTGCAACTGTTATCAGCGTGTAACGTAATT
>DASXND010000050.1:0-19016 GCA_036495265.1 Dyella sp. | reverse complement strand
CAGGTCATCAAGCGCGTGTTGGACCTCGTGCCGCTGCCGTGAGCGCTGTCGTGAATAGGCCTTTGGAGGCGGATGGTCGCACCCGCGTTCGACTTTCCGAACTGGTGGCGCTGCGCGCCCGCGTGGCGAAGGCGGCCCTGCCGCGGCTGGAAAGCCGTGCCATGCGTGCGGGTCAGCAGTCGAGCCGTCTATACGGTCGCGGCATGGACTATGCCGAGTCGCGTGTCTACCAGCCGGGTGACGATGTGCGCCGGCTCGACTGGCGCCTGACGGCTCGCAGCGGACGCCTGCATACCAAGCTGTTCCAGGAAGAGCGCGAAGGTCGCCTGCTGATCTTGCTGGACACGCATGAAAGCATGCGTTTTGGCACGCGTGTGCGATTCAAATCGGTGCAGGCCGCCCGCGCCGCCGCGATTGCCGCCTGGTACGCGGTGCGTGCTGGTGAGCGCGTTGGGCTGATGGAATTTGGAGGCGGTGATCGCTTGCTCCGTCCGCAGTCGGGTCCGCGAGGTGCGCTGGCCGTCTGCGGTGCCTTGGCCGAGTGGGACGGAGCGGACGCGCGTGCGCCGGGCGAGCAACTGTCCGACGCGCTGCAGCGCGCGTCCCGCCTCATGCATGGCGCGAATCGCGTCCTGCTGATCAGCGACGGGCTCAGCTGTGACGAAGCGGCCCATGGCCGTCTGCTCGACCTCTCAAGAAAGGCGGGTGTCCGTGTGCTGGTGGTGGCTGACGCGCTCGAGCTGTCCATGCCGGCACCAGGCCGCTACCCGCTTGAGCATGAAGGTGAGCGTCGGGAGGTGGTTTTGTTCGGCGAGCGCCAGCGCCGCGAATTCCAGCAGTTGCTGGGCGCAGGGCAGGCGCGCTTGAACGAACTGGCACAACGACTCGGGATGTCCCACCGTACGATGGACACCGCCAGTGACCCGGTCGACGCCGTCATGGCGTTGCTGGCGCCCGGAGTGCGCCGATGATGGCGGCATCCAGTCAGGCGCCCGTGGACGCAGGCCCCGTATTGCGTGACATCCATCTGCCGCGGGATCCTTCCTGGTGGCCACCCGCGCCGGGCTGGTGGATGCTTGCGCTCTTGCTCGTGGCAGTCGGCTCGGCAGGTGTCTGGTGGTGGTTGCGTAGCAAGCGGCGCCGTGCGATCGAGTGCGCCGTATTGGCCGAAGTGGATCTGCTCGCCAGCCAATGGAGCGACCAACCCCAGCAGCTCGCCGCCGCCTTGCACCAGCTTCTGCGTCGTGCCGCCCTGCGCTATGACGCCGCTGCCGCCCGCGTACATGGCGATGACTGGCGACGACTCCTGGCGGTGGTATCCGATGACCAGGTCATGCTGGACCGGCTGATCCACCTCGAATCGGCCATGTATCGGCCGGATGCCTCGTTTGAAAAGGATGCCACCGTCGCGTCGACGCGGCTGTGGCTGCTCAAGGCGTGGCGTTATCACCCGACCAGGAAGGCTGCATCCGCGGCTCCATCGTCCGCGCGCGTGGAGTCGAGTCATGCCTGAGTTCGCGTGGCCCTGGGTTTTCCTGCTACTGCCGTTGCCATGGCTGCTGCACCGCTGGTTGCGTCCGGCCCAGCCGGGCCAGGCGCTGCACCTGCCCCATCCTGGACTGCATCTGGCTGCCGCAGAGCGGAGAAGTGAGGGCGGTGCCCGCTTCTGGTTCTTGCTGCTTGCGTGGCTTTGCTTGCTCGTGGCCGCGGCGCGCCCGCAGTGGGTAGGGCCGCCGCAGGCGCAGCAGCGCAGTGGCCGGGCGCTGATGCTGGCCGTGGATCTGTCCGGAAGCATGCGCACTGACGATATGCAGCTCGGCGGTCAGCCGGTCAGTCGATTCGGGGCCGTCGAGGCGATCGCTGGTGATTTCATTTCCCGTCGTAGCGGCGACGAAATGGGGCTTATTGTGTTTGGTAGTCGTGCGTTTCTGGTCACGCCATTGACCTACGACTTGAATGCGGTGCGTGCCCAGCTACAGGGTGCGGCGGTTGGCTTGGCGGGCACCGAGACCGCCATTGGCGACGCGATCGCGGTTGCGGTGAAGCGTCTGGCAGGCCTGCCTGAGCAGGCACGCGTGGTCGTGTTGCTCACCGATGGCGTGAACAATGCCGGCAGCATCGCGCCGCTGGACGCCGCACGCGCCGCCAAGGCAGCCGGCGTGCGCGTCTATACCATCGGCATCGGCGCAACCGAAATGCGCGTTCCCGACTTTTTTGGATCGCGCACGATCAATCCGTCAGCGGACCTGGATGAGGGCATGTTGCGATCGATGGCCTCGCAAACCGGGGGACGTTATTTCCGTGCTACGGACTCGGACCAGCTCGCCGATGCCTATCGCGCCATCGATGCCCTGGAGCCGATGCCGCAGCAAGGGCCAACGTTGCGGCCGCGCCATGAGCTGTTCCCGTGGCCGCTCGCACTGGCCACGCTGGCATGGTTGCTTGCGTTGGCGCCACGAGTGCGCCGCGTCGAGGTCATGGCATGACCGAGGCATGGCAGCAGTTTCATTTCTTGCGGCCGCTGTGGCTGCTGGCCTTGCTGGCCTTGCCGGCACTGCTGATGCTGGCTACCCGGCGCAGCGTCGCGGGTGAGGCGCTGGCATCTCTGGTCGATGCCGAATTGCTCCCGCATCTCCTGCAGGGTCGCGAGCGTCGGCAGAAACTGCCGTACGTCCTGCTCGCCGTGGGCTGGACGCTGTGCGCGTTGGCCATGGCCGGCCCGACCTGGAGCCACGTTGCGCAGCCGCTCTATGCGCGACGCGCGCCTCAGGTGATCGCCCTGTCTCTGTCTCAGCACATGCTGGCGCGTGACGTGGCGCCGAGTCGCCTCGACCGCGCCCGCTACAAGGTGCGCGACTTGTTTGCGGCCAATCATGATGGTCTCAACGCGTTGCTCGCGTATGCGGGCGAAGCGTTCGTGGTGGCGCCGCTTACCACGGATGCAGGCAGCCTCAATGATCTGCTCGACGCGCTGGCGCCCGATACGATGCCAACCGACGGCGACAACGCGGCACAGGCCATCGAACGTGGCGTGGCCTTGATGCGCGATGCCAAGGCGGGCGGTGGCTCGCTGGTGTTGGTCACCGACCGTGCAGACGCCTCGGCCGAGGCAGCAGCACGCAAGGCGTTCAGCGAGGGCGTTCGTGTTTCCGTGCTTGGCGTCGGTACGCCGCAAGGCGGCCCGGTGCCGCTGGCCGACGATAGCTTTCTGCGCGACGGACAAGGCGGCCTCACCATGGCGCGCCGCGATGACGAGTCACTGAGGAGTCTTGCCGCCGCAGGTGGTGGTCGCTATGTGCCGATGAGCGACGGTCGCGATGACATCGATGCATTAGGCGGCGAACTGCGCGCCGATGGCGCAGCGACGCTGGCCGGCGATCAGCACGGTGATCAATGGCAGGATCGCGGGCCCTGGTTGCTACTGCCCTTGCTACCGCTGCTTGCCATGGCGTTTCGTCGAGGCTGGCTGATGTTGCTTCCGCTGGTGTTGTTACCCTGTTTCCCTGGCGCAGCCCACGCGGGCGCGTGGAACGATCTGTGGCAGCGTCCCGACCAACAGGCCGCCGCGGCGCTCAGCCAGGGTAGGGCGAAGGAGGCGCAGCAGTTGGCGCGCGATCCCGCATGGCGTGGAGCCGCAGCCTATCGCGCCGGTGACTACCCTGCCGCCGCCACCGCGTTGAAGCAATCGTCCGGCGCGGAGGCGCCGTACAACCTGGGCAACGCCCTGGCCAGGCAGGGCGACTATCAGGGCGCGCTGGATGCGTACGACCAGGCGCTCAAGTTGTCGCCGGCCAATACGGACGCTGTTGCGAACCGCAAGGCCGTGGAGGACTGGCTGCATCGCCAGCAGCAAAATCAGTCCCAGGACAAGGGTGCACGCAACGACAAGAACAAGTCGGGGCAGGGCAAGCAGAACACGCCATCGGACGATGCGCAAAACCAGGGCGGACAGCAGCACGAGCGTGCCGATCAGAACGGCGAAGGCAAGCCTGGGCAGAATGAAAAGGGCGACTCCCAGGACCGAGACAAGGGCAGCCAGGAACAGCAGGATAAGGATAAGCGCGCAGACGGGTCGAGTCAGACCAAGCCGCTGACGCCACAGGAGCAGGCTGAGCAACGCGCTCGTGAACAGCAGGCGCAGCAGGCGCTGCAAAAGCAGATGGACAAGGCGCTGGGCAAGCCGGGAGCAGAGCGGCAGTCCGCTACGCATGAGCTGGGCGCCGTGCCCGCGGATGACCCACAATCCAAACTTCCAGCCGATGTGCGGCAGGCGCTGCAGCGCGTACCGGACGATCCGGGTGCCCTGTTGCGCCGCAAGTTCGATCTTGAATACCGGCAGCGCCATGGCGCTGCACCGTCGGAGGACGACTCACCGTGAAGTCGCGTCACTTGCTCGCCCTGCTGTGGCTGGTCGCGTGCCTGGTTCCTATGGCGTCGCGCGCGGCCGAGGTACAGGCCGCGCTGGATCGTACGCGCGTGGAGTTGGGTGAAACCGTCACGCTGAACCTGCGCGCGGCCGGTGGCGGCCTGGTCCAGGTGCCGGATCTGAGCGTATTGGGGCGGGACTTTGCGGTGCTGGGAACGTCCAGCAATTCCAGCGTCAGTATCGTCAATGGCAGCCGCTCGGCACAGGTCGTCGTCGGCGTGGCCTTGCGTCCACTGCACGTGGGTACGCTGCAGATACCATCCCTCCCATTTGCCGGCGGCACGACGGCTTCGTTGACGCTGGAGGTGGTGGCGCCCGATCCGTCGGCGGCCGCATCCGGCCATAAAGACGTCTTTCTGGAAGCGGCCGTCGAGCCGGCTAGTGGCTATGTCGGACAGCAGCTGGTCTATACCGTACGCCTGTATTTCGCAGCCAACCTGACCAATGGCGCGTTGGAAGATCCCCAGCTGGCCGGTGTGGATGCACGGCGCATGGGGGATGAGACGAATTACCAGGCGGAACGTGGTGGTCGTCGCTACAACGTTATCGAACGCCGATACGCGCTAACGCCGCAACGTGAGGGTCACCTGGTGATTCCGCCGGTCGCCTTCCAGGGCGACATGGTGAATCTGGCCGATCCCGATACGTTCTTCGGCAATGCCACGCCGGTGTCGGCATCGTCGCCGCCTGTAGCCATCGACATACGGCCAGCCCCCGCACTGGCCGCTCGCACCGCCTGGTTGCCGGCGCGCGAGTTGACGCTGACACTGGATGGTGGACCTGCGCAAGGCGAACTGCGCGTAGGACAGCCGCTCAACCTGGTGATGAGCGTGCAGGCCACCGGCTTGCCCTACGAGGCATTACCCGCACTGAGTCTGCCCACGCTGGATGGCGCCACCGTGTATCCGGACAAGCCCGTCAACGGCACGCGCGTGGATGGCCAATGGATCGTCGGCCGTCGCCAGCAGGGCTTTGCCATCGTGCCCAATCGCGCCGGCACGCTGACGATTCCCGAAACCACGCTTACCTGGTGGAACGTGGTGTCCGATCATGCCGAGGTGGCGCACATTCCGGCACAGAGTTTCACGGTGTCGCCTGCCGCCGGTGTCGTGGCGGCGCCACCCGCGAGTGCAGCGCAGCCCACGCGGGCCACGCTGCCGGCAGCGACATCGGCGCCCGTCATCAGTCACGCCACGCCCTGGCGCTGGATCGCACTGGGCAGCATCGGCCTGTGGCTGGTCAGCGTGGTCGGCTGGCTTTGGTGGCGACGTCGGCGTACGCAGACTCTCACCGCGAACGCGGAAAGCACCGCCGCGAAGGTGACGCCTGCACGCTTGCGGGCGGCGTTCCTGGATGCTGCCCGCAGTAGCGATGATGCAGCACAAGCCATGACGCTGATGGCCTGGGCACGGGCCGAACGCCCGGCCTTGCAGAATCTTGGCGAACTGTCCCGTGCGTTGGCATCGGACAGCCAGGCTGCTGCCATCGCCGCGCTGCAACGCAAGCACTATGCAGGCGTGGACGAGCAGGGTGTGGGAGAGCAGCTGGCGAACGCTTTCCGCGACGGCTTCTTGTGGTGCCAGGCCGAGCAGGCCGTCAACGCGTCACCGCTGCCGCCGTTGTACCCGTTCAACTTGCATCGTTAAGCGCTGCCTGCCAGATCGATGTCATCGACGGGCCGAAACAGCACAACAACACACGGATCGGAGCGATGCCTGTTTGTGCCTCGCGAAGGCTTCGCAGCGCCACGGCTGCGGCAAGTTCGGGAGGATAGCCATAGATGCCGCAACTGATGGCCGGGAAAGCGATGGACTGCACCGCGTGCTCGATCGCCAGCGCCATGCTATCCCGGTAGCAGCTGGCAAGCAGCGCCGCTTCGTCATGGGAGCCGCCGTGCCAGACCGGGCCAACCGTGTGGATGATGTAGCGTGCAGGCAGATGGAATCCCGGTGTGAGGCGGGCTTCTCCGGTAGGGCAGCGCACGCCAGGTTGTACCTGCGGCAATCTGCGGCAGGCCTCCAGCAGCGCCGGACCCGCCGCGCGATGAATGGCGCCATCGACGCCACCGCCGCCCAGCAGGCTGGTGTTGGCGGCATTGACGATGGCGTCCACGTCAAGCCGGGTGATGTCCGCGGTGACAATTTCGATAGACATGAGGCGTGGTTTCGTGGGAATTTGCGACGTATGCTTGAGGTTACACTTGGACAGCGCAGACCGACATCACATCTATGACTAAGGTGGAAGATATTTCCTTTGGTTATCTGCTGAACGATGTGACCTTGCTGTTTCGCAAGCACTTCGACAGACGCGCCGTGAAATTCGGGTTGACCCGCGCGCAGTGGCGGGCCACCAAGATGTTGTATTACCGCGAAGGCCTGCGTCAGACCGAGCTCGCCGAGCTACTGGAAATGGAGCCCATCGCGGTAGGTCGAGTCATCGATCGCTTGCAGGCAGCAGGCTTTGTCGAACGCCGCCCGGATCCCAAGGATCGTCGAGCCTGGCGCTTGTACGTGACCGATCAGGCGCGCGGCGTCATTGCCGACATGGAGCTCATTGCCCAAGGCTTGCGCAAGGACGCCACCATTGGCGTCGATGTCGCCGAAATGGAGCAGGCCATGGCCGTGCTGAACCGGATCAAGGAAAATCTGCAGGCGCTTGAGGCCTCGTCGGTGGAGGACGAGCAGGAATCGTAAGCCATCGTCGCCCATGCCTAAGTGGCGTTCGACCGCCGGACCTGGGTCTGAATAGGCATCGCTGCGGGCTTGCCAGCCGCCATGCGCGCGTAATGTCCTGCGATTAGATCAACTCGCACCTCGCATGCATGCCGCATAGTGGCGTGTTTGCCAAGTGCTGTCGGTCGTGCCTTTCGGGGGCACCGACTGCCGCACAATGTCCGATGCGGCGCGCTGCTCTGTAAAAAGAGGGGAGTAGCGTGCCTCCTGTGACATACATCGAAGTCGATACCGTGGCGCCCCCGGCACACGCCGTCCCCAGCCCGCGGTCGATGGTCGGAGAACTCATGCAGCGTACGTCCCGTAGAAAATTTGCCTTGCTCGTGGCGGTGCTCGTCGCGGCGGCTTTGGCCGTCCAGATGTTTCGCGGGAGCGAGCGTGCCGCCGCCAAGACGCCTGCAGCGCCAGCCGTGGTTCCCGTGAAAGTGGTCAGCGCACGCCGTGGCGATCTCGATCTGACGCTGAAGGTGATTGGCCGCGCCGAGGCTTTCTCGACCGTCAACGTGCAGGCTCGCGTCAGCGGCCAGCTGCAAGCGTTGCTGTTCACGCCGGGTGCTCATGTCAAGAAAGGTGACACGATCATCCGGATCGACCCCAGCCTGCTGCAGGCCCAACTCGATCAGGCCCTGGGCAACCTAGCCAAGGACCAGGCACAGCTGGCCAATGCCGAGGCCGTGCTGAAGCGCTATCAGCCGTTGCTTGGCAAGGGTTATGTGGCGCAGTCCGATTACGACACCTACAAGGCCAATCAGGGCATCTATCAGGCTTCGGTGAAATCCGACCAGGCCGCCGTGGAGCTGGCGCGCACCCAGCTTGGCTACGCACAGATCCAAGCGCCGTTTGACAGCGTCGCCGGCGCGCCGTTGATCTATCCGGGCGCGCAGATAAGTGCGAACGGCACATCCATCGTGGTGCTGAACCAGATTCGCCCCATCCACATTACCTTCTCCATCCCGGAAACCGGGCTGGCGGGAACCAAGGCTGCCATGGGTCGCGGCACGGTACCGGTCACGGCAAGCATTCCCGGCACCAAGATGTCATCCATGCAGGCGGAACTGGATTTCATCAACAACGCGGTGGACCCGACGACCAGCACGATCCAGCTCAAGGCCCGCTACGACAACAACGATGACCGGCTCACGCCGGGTCAGTTTGTCGAGGTCGTCTTGCCGACGACGCGCTTGACCAAGGTGGTCACGGTGCCGGTGGTGGCCTTGCAGAATTCGCCCCTGGGCAGCTTCGTATTTGTCGCCAACGCCGACGGCACGGTGCAGCAGCGCATGGTGACGGCCGGGCCCACCAGTGGTTCGCAGGTGGTGATCGAGAAAGGCCTAGTTGGCAGCGAGCATGTGGTGACCGACGGCCAGCTGCTGCTGGTGGATGGCGCGCATATACGTGTCGTTGCCGACAACGGATAAGCGCCTGCCATGCTCACCCCTCGCACCCATGTTGCGCCTCTACTTCGTAGCCATACGCCGCCGTCTGAAGCTGCCGTGAAGGAGGCTGGCGAATGAACCTGCCTGCACTGTGCATCCAGCGGCCGGTGATGACGACGCTGTTGATGATCGCCTTGCTCGTGTTCGGCATCGCGGCTTACCCGAAGTTGCCGGTCAACGAATTGCCCAACGTCGACTTCCCGACCATCACGGTCAACGCGAGCTTGCCGGGTGCCGCGCCGGAAACCATGGCGACGGCCGTGGCCACGCCGCTGGAAAACCAGCTGTCGACGATCGCGGGCATCCAGTCGATGACCTCCACGAGTGCCTTGGGCGGCACGTCGATCACGCTGACGTTTGAGCTGGACCGCAATATCGACGGTGCGGCGCAGGACGTGCAGGCGGCCATTTCCGCTGCGCTACGCCAGCTGCCGACCAACATGCCGACACCGCCGACGTTCCGCAAGGTGAACCCGGCCGATGCGCCGATCATTTATCTCACCCTGCGTTCGAAGACCCAGCCGCTTGCAGTCGTGGATGACTATGCAGAGACCCAGCTGGCCCAGCATCTGTCGATGATCGATGGCGTGGCCCAGGTGAATGTGTACGGCGCGCAGAAGTATGCCGTGCGCATCAGCGTCGATCCGCAGAAGCTGGCGGCGAGCGGCATTGGCATCGATACGGTGCAGAACGCGGTTTCCAATGCCAACGTCAACCTGGCTACCGGTTCGCTCAACGGCAATCGCCAACTGCTTTCGATTCGTTCCGACGGTCAGTTGCAGCGCGCCGATCGCTACAACAACATCATCGTTGCCTACCGCAATGGCGCGCCAGTGCGCCTGTCCGACCTGGGCAGCGCAGAAGACAGCGTACAGAACGATCAGGTGGCAAGTTGGTACAACGGCGAGCGCGCCATCATTCTGGCCATCCAGCGCCAGCCGGGTTCGAACACGGTCGCCACCATCGATCGCATTCGCGCTGCGTTGCCGCAGTTCGAAGCGACCTTGCCGCCGTCGATCAAGATGGCCGTGCTTTACGATCGCTCCGATTCGATCCGCGCCTCGGTGGACGACGTGCAGTACACCCTGCTGCTGGCGGGCGTGCTGGTGGTGCTGGTGATCTACCTGTTCCTTGGCAATGCGTCGGCCACGCTGATTCCGGGCCTGGCCTTGCCGGTGTCGATCGTGGGCACCTTCGGCGTGATGTTTGCGCTGGGTTACAGCCTGGACAATCTGTCGCTGCTCGCCTTGACCCTCGTGGTCGGCTTCGTGGTGGACGATGCGATCGTGATGCTGGAGAACATCGTCCGGCATGTCGAGGACGGCATGGACCCGTACGAGGCATCCTTAAAGGGCGCGGGCGAGATCGGTTTCACCATTTTCTCGATGACGCTGTCGTTGGTGGCGGTGTTCCTGCCCGTCATGTTCATGGGCGGCATCGTCGGTCGCCTGTTCCACGAGTTCGCCGTGACCCTGAGCGTGGCGATTCTGATTTCCGGTTTCGTCTCGATCACGCTGACGCCGATGCTGTGCAGTCGCTTCCTGCGTCATGCTGAGCACGAGAAAAAGGCGCGCGTGGTGCTCTGGTTTGATCGCGGCTTCGAGCGCGTGCGAATGGGTTACGCGCGCACGCTGGCCTGGGCCGTAGCGCACCCGCGCTCGATTCTCGGCGTATTCTTCAGCAGCCTGGTGTTGACCGCCGTGCTGTTCGTCGTGGTCGACAAGGACTTCATTCCGGCCGGTGATTCCGGTCAGCTCAATGTGAATGTCGAAGGCCCGGACGACATTTCGGTCAGGGGCATGGGGCAGCGTCAGCAGGCCTTGGCGGCCATCGTGGCCAAGGACCCGAACATCGATGCCTACATGTCGTCGGTGGGCAGTGGCGGCGCGCGCACCACGACCAATAACGGCTCGATCCTGTTGCGGCTGAAGCCGGCCAGCGAGCGCGCACTCGACCCCAATGGCATCATCCAGGAGCTGCGCAAGAAGTTCGCGGAGGTGCCGGGCATTCGCGCGTATATCCAGAACCCGCCATCGATCCAGGTGGGTGGCCGTCAGTCCAAGGCGCAGTACCAGTACACGCTGCAGTCCATCGATATGAATGCGTTGTATAGCTGGTCGGGCAAAGTCATCGACGCCTTCAGCAAGCTGCCTGGTTTCCAGGATGTCACCAGCGACCTGGACCTCAATGGCCCGTCGATCGTGGTCAATGTCGATCGCGACAAACTGGCCACCTTGGGACTGAGCATGGATCAGGTGCAGACCGCGCTTGGCTCGGCATTCGGTGCCAACCAGATCTCCACGATTTATGGTGCGTCTTCGCAGTACTGGGTGATTCTGCAGGTCTACTACGCGCTGCAGAACGATGCCGATGTGCTGTCACAGCTCTATGTGACGTCGAGCAGCGGCACCCTGGTACCGCTCAACGCGGTGGCGAGCTTCGAGCGCAAGCCACAGGCACTCACGGTCAATCATCAGGGCCAGAGTCCCGCCGTGACGGTGTCGTTCAATCTGGCGCCTGGTGTCAGTCTCAGCCAGGCGGTGGCCAGCATCGATGGCGCGATGAAGAAGATGGAGTTGCCACCGTCGATCACCGGCAGCGTGCAGGGTACCGCGCAGGCCTTCCAGGACTCCATGCAGGGCATGGGTTTGTTGCTGGTGCTGGCGCTGTTCGTGATCTACCTGGTGCTGGGTATTCTCTATGAGAGCTTCATCCACCCGCTGACCATTCTCTCGGGCCTGCCATCCGCGGGCGTGGGCGCCCTGCTGACCTTGATGATTTTCCGGGCGCCGCTGGATCTGTTCTCCTTCGTCGGCATCGTGATGCTGATCGGCATCGTGAAGAAGAACGCCATCATGATGATCGACTTTGCGCTGGAGCGGCAGCGTAGCCATGGCATTTCGCCGGCCGAAGCCATCCTCGAGGCGTGTCATGTGCGTTTTCGTCCGATCATGATGACGACGATGGCGGCACTGGCTGGCACCTTGCCGATTGCGCTGGGCCTCGGTGCAGGCGCGGAGACGCGTCGTCCCCTGGGACTTGCCGTCGTGGGTGGCCTGCTGGTTTCGCAGCTGCTCACGCTTTACCTGACACCGGTGATCTACCTGTATCTGGATCGCTGGAACGAACGCTTTTCAAGCAAGCGCAATCTTCCGCAGATGAGTCCGGCGCACGAGTAAAGCGGCGGGTCGGCAACACACGGTCAACAAAAAGGGCGGCCCGGAGGCCGCCCTTTTTGTTGCTCACTGGCGTTAGTGGATCACTCTTCCGCGCCGTCGTTGGCGAAGGCGCCCGGTGCCGAACCGAAGTCGCCATTCGCCTGCGCCGCCATATACGAGAAGGCCGCATACACCGCGACGTTCTGCGCCAGCTCCTTCGGATCGATCTTGTCGAGCGTGTCGTTGGCCGTGTGGTGGAAGTCGAAGTAGTCGGTGCCGTCCTGGGTCAGCGAAAGAGCGGCCATACCCTTGGCGTGCATCTGCGACAGATCGGAGCCGCCACCACCCGCCCGCTTGGCGTCATAGGCCACCCCGATCGGCGCCAGCACCTGGGCCATCTGCTCGATGGCACCGCGTGCTTCCGGCTTCACGCTGGCACTCATGCGCCATACCTTGCGCGCGCCGAAGTCGGACTCGGTGCCGAGCTGGAACTTGGCGACCTCAGCGCCGTGCTTGTCCGCATAGGCACGACCACCCCACAGCCCCATCTCCTCGTTGGCAAAGGCGATGACCCGAATGGTGCGGTCGGGGCGTTGCGGCATCTCGCCGATCAGCTTCGCCGCCGCCATGGCGATGGCCACGCCAGCACCGTCGTCGATGGCGCCGGTGCCCGGATCCCAGGAATCAAGATGACCACCGATCGCGACCACCTCGTCCGGGTGCTTCTTACCGGTGAATTCGCCGATCACGTTGGCACCGGTATAGGTGCCGCTGATGCCGCAATCGAGGTCCAGCTTGATGCTGACCGGCTTGCCATGGGCCAGCACGCGCGTGAGCTGGTCGGCGTCGGGGTTGGAGAGGGCGGCGGCGGGGATGGCTTCCTTCGGATCCTTGAATCCAGTCACGCCGGTATGTGGCGTACGGCTGTTGGCGTCGGTACCGGCCGAGCGCAGCAGGAAGGCCGCTGCGCCCATCTTGGAGGCAATCACCGGGCCGCCCACGCGGATAGCCGAACCGATGGCGTAGTCCTGACCGTCCTTGTGACGCTGCATGCGCGCGTCGACATAAACGATCTTGCCCTTCACGCTGGCTGGATCAGCCTTTTTCAGCGCATCGAGGCTGTCGAATCTCACCACGTCGGCCGTGAGGCCGCCCTTGGGGGTGCCGGACGAATAGCCCAGGGCGATCAGGGTCAGCGGCTGCGGGAACGGAGCGACGATTTCCGCGTGTTCGCTGCGGCGCTCCCACAGCGGATAGGTGACCTGTTCGGTGTAAACCTTGTCGAAACCCAGCGCCTTGAACTTGGCGATGGCCCATTCGCGGCCGCGCTGGTCCGCGGGACTGCCGGCGAGACGAGGGCCGACTTCGGTCGTCAGCGACTCCACGATCTGATAGCTCGTGTTGTCGTTCATCGCCTTGTCGCGCAGCTGTTCGGCCGCCTTTACGGCTGCGGCAGGGATGGTGGTCTGGGTGGCGGCACTGGCCGTGCCGACAGCCAGGATCAGGCTGGCAGCAAGCAGGGTGAGGGGCAGGCGGCGCATGGGTAACTCCTCGGGCGGAAACCGCAATTATGGCGCGCCTGCCCCATCGCGCTTAGGCCAGAAGTCACGCTGGTGCCAAAACGGCAGCGGCCGCGCAAGGCGCAGGCCGTTGCGGTTTTGGCAAACGTTACTGCTTGGCTTTCAGCAGGTCGCGGATCTCGGTAAGCAACACCACATCCGGCGGCGGCGGGGCCGGCGCGGCTTCCTGGCGACGGGTCAGCCGGTTGATCGCCTTGACCACCAGGAAGATGGCAAACGCGATGATGACGAACTGGATGAGCGTATTGATGAAGGCGCCATAGCCGATGGCGACTTCGGCCACTTTGTGAGCCGGGTTGCTGTTATCGGCCGGCTTGAGTACCCACTTCATATCGGAGAAGTCGATGCCGCCCGTGAGGGCGCCGATCGGTGGCATGACGATCTGGTCGACCAGTGATGTCACGATCTTGCCGAACGCGCCGCCGATCACCACACCGACGGCGAGGTCGATGACATTGCCGCGCATGGCGAATTCTTTGAACTCTTTGAGCATGCTCATGCTTCACTTCCTCGCTAAGGCCGCGGATGGCGAGGGAACTCTAACGCAGCATGGGCCGGACGCGACACCATAGAGCCCGGCAAGCATGTGCGCGATTCAGACGACCTGTCCGTCCAGCGTGGCCACGCCTGCGACTTCGGCATGGAAACGATCACCGCGCTGCAGCGCGGCCACACCCGCCGGCGTGCCGGTAAAGATCAGGTCGCCGGCCTTCAGTTCGAACAAGGTTGACAGGATGGCGATGATCTCCGCCACGCCATGCACCATGTCGCCGAGTCGGCCCTGCTGGCGCTGCTGGCCGTTGATGCTCAGACTCAGGGTGGTCCCGTCGCTCAAGGCGACCTGATCGGCCGGCCGCAAGGCGGATACCGGCGCGGAGTGATCAAACCCCTTGGCCACATCCCACGGGTGGCTCTTGGCCTTGGCGATCGCCTGCAGGTCGCGGCGGGTGAGGTCCAGGCCCACGCCATAGCCCCAGATCAGCGAGGCGGCGCGCTCCAGCGGAATATCCCGACCGCCGGCGCCAAGCGCGACCACCATTTCCACTTCGTGATGGAGGTCCTGGGTGGCCTGCGGGTAAGGCACGTCCGCACCGTCGGCGACGATGGCGTCGGCCGGCTTGCAGAAGAACATCGGCGTGTCCTTGTCCACGGTCGCGCCCATTTCACGGGCGTGCTCGGCATAGTTGCGGCCGATGCAAAACACCCGGCGGACGGGGAAACGCTGGTCGCTGCCAAGGATCGGCAGGCTCGGAATCGTGGGGGGCGTGATGGCGTATGACATGGCCCGGCAAGATTAGCAGTTCAGGCTGGCTGGCTCCCAGCGAGGAGGCAAGTTTCACGTCAGCTTTTCTCCGGATGAACTTGCGAGTACAAACGGCGGGGTTACTCGGCGGCAGGCCGCGTGTGACAGCTGTCATCGTCAATGCCTGATGGCGCGCCCTGGCTGCGAAGCGGCCGCTCCATCATGGTTTGTACATTGAGCAACCGGCAGCAGCCGGCGGGGAGCATTAGTGGCGAATACGGATCTTTTGAAGGAACTGCGCATCGAGAAGCATCAGCGCGAGGAGCATGGCCAGGGACCGGGTCGTTGGCCGTGGATCGTCGCCGTTGTCCTCGTCGTATTGATGCTGCTCGGGCTCGGCGGCTGGTGGTTGACCGGTCGACGCCCGCTCGAGGTGCAAACCGCCGTGGCACAGTCGCCCGCGTCGAGTGCCGGCGCTGGCGCCGTGCTGCAAGCCACCGGTTATGTCACGGCACGGCGCCAGGCGACGGTATCGGCCCAGATCACCGGCACCTTGACCCACGTGCTGATCGAAGAAGGCGATCACGTCAAGCTGGGACAGATCGTGGCCCGTCTCGACGACGCCCAATACAAGGCCGCACTGGAGGCCGCACGCACCCAGGCCGCGGCTGCGCATGCGCTGGTGGCGCAGTTCCAGGCGCAGCTCGTGCAGAACATCAAGGATGCGGAGCGCCAGGAGTCGCTGGTTACCAAGGGATTGGTAGCGAAGCAGGCGGCGGAACAGGCGCGCACGCTGGTCGATACGTCCCGCGCACAACTGGTCTCCCAGCAGCGCCAGGCCGCGTCAGCGGACGCCCAGGTGGTGGTGGCTCGCGTCAATTTCGACTACTGCGTGATCCGTGCACCGTTTGATGGCGTCATCACCACCAAGGATGCCCAGGTGGGCGAAATCATTTCGCCGTTTTCGGCAGGCGGCGGCTTTACCCGCACCGGCGTGGGCACCATCGTCGACATGGATTCGCTGGAAGTCGACGTGGACGTCAACGAAGCGTATATCGGTCGCGTGAAGCCGAACATGCCCGCCGAAGCCGTGCTGGATGCGTATCCGGACTGGAAGATTCCGGCACACGTCATCGCCATCGTGCCGGCCGCCGATCGCGGCAAGGCCACCGTGAAAGTGCGTGTGGCACTGGAACAGAAAGACTTGCGCATCGTGCCGGACATGGGCGTACGCGTGTCGTTCCTGGAGCAGAAGCAGGACCATCCGATAGCGCAGGCGCCCGGGGGTGCACTGGTGCCGGCGCCGGCCATTGCGCAGCGCGATGGCCACGCGGTGGTATTCGTCGTCAGCGATGAGATCGCGCAACAGCGTACCGTCACGCCGGCGGCGTCGAGCCAGGGCGACCTGCGCTTGCTGCCTGCTGGCGTGAAGGTCGGCGACACGGTGGTGGTTTCACCGCCGATAGAGTTGAAAGATGGTATGCGAGTAGTCGCAACCGGCAAGCCGAAAGACTGAGCGGGCACGGATCCGCGGCGTATGACTGAGCGCATCGCAGCGCGCGATGCCACGCAAATCACATAGGGAGCACACGCATGGGCACGTTGATCGAAACCCGCGACCTTTCCAAGGTGTACGAACGCGGCAAGCAGAAAGTCGAAGTGCTGCATCACATCAACCTGGATATTGCCGAGGGCGATTTTCTCGCCTTGATGGGGCCGTCGGGCTCCGGCAAGACGACCTTGCTCAATCTCATCGGCGGATTGGACGCGCCGACCGGCGGCAGCATCACCGTCGCCGGACAACGGCTCGACCAGCTCAGCGGCGGGTCGCTCGCCAAGTGGCGTGCGTCGCATGTCGGCTTCGTATTCCAGTTCTACAACCTGATGCCGATGCTCTCGGCCCAGCGCAATGTCGAGCTGCCCTTGTTGCTGACCAAGCTTTCCGGTGCGCAGCGCCGCAAGAATGCGTCCATCGCGTTGCAGCTGGTCGGGCTGGACGACCGCGCGACGCACAAGCCCAGCGAGCTATCCGGCGGCCAACAGCAGCGCGTGGCGATCGCCCGTGCGATCGTGTCGGATCCGACCCTGCTGGTTTGCGACGAGCCCACCGGCGACCTGGATCGTCAATCCGCCGAAGAAGTGCTCGGCCTGTTGCGCCTGCTCAATCGAGAGCATGGCAAGACCATCGTGATGGTCACGCACGATCCCAAGGCGGCCGAATACGCCAACCATACTTTGCATCTGGACAAGGGCACCTTGGTCGAACAGGCCGTGGCGTGAGGAGGCGGCGATGAAATATCTTCATCTCATCTGGGCGGCGCTGTTCCGGCGCAAAGCCCGCACGATACTCACCCTGGTATCGATCATCGCCGCGTTCCTGTTGTTCGGCATGCTCGATGCGGTGCGTACCTCGTTCAACCAGGCCGGCCAGAGCGCAAACGGTGCGCAGCGCCTTCAGACCGGCTCCAAGCTCTCCTTCATCCAGACCTTGCCGCAGTCGCTGGAAGCACAGATTGCGCAGGTGCCGGGCGTGAAGATGGTGACCTACGCCAACTGGTTCGGCGGCGCCTACCAGGACCCGCACAACCAGGTCTTCAGTTTCGCGGTGGAGCCCAACTACATTGATCTATATCCGGAGATCGAAGTGAGCCCGGCCGAGCGCAAGGCCTTCGATGACACGCGTACCGGTGTGCTGGTAGGCGAGAAGCTGGCACAACGTTTTAATTGGAAAGTTGGCGACAAGATCCCGCTGCAGTCGACCATTTTCCCCAATCGCGAAGGCAGCAAGAACTGGACCTTCGACATCGTCGGCATCATGCATTCGAAGGACAAGAAGGCTGGCGGTTTCTATGACCAGCTGCTACTGCTGCATTGGAAGTATTTCGATGAGACCACGCCGTTCAATCGTGGCACCGTTGGCTGGTACGTCACGCGCGTGACCGACGTCAACCAGGCGGATCGGGTGGCCAAGGGGATCGACGCCATTTCCGCCAACTCGGATCACGAGACGCGTACGCAAACCGAACAGGCAGCTACCGCGAACTGGATGAAGCAGCTTGCCGATATCGGCCTGATCGTCGGTTCGATCATGGGTGCGGTGTTCTTCACTCTGTTGCTTTTGTCCGGTAACACGATGATGCAGGCGGTACGCGAGCGGACCAGTGAGCTGGCCGTGCTCAAGACCATCGGATTCTCCAGTCAGAGCGTGCTGGCGATGGTTTTGGCTGAGTCCGTGCTGCTGGTGTTGTTGGGCGGCTGCATTGGACTTGGCCTGGCCACCTTGATTATCCCGACGATCAGCGCTGGCAGTGGCGGCATGCTGAATCTTGGCGTGGTCAGCGGCAGCAGCTGGGTACTGGGCATCGTCTTGATGATACTGATCGGCTTGCTCGTGGGTGCCTTGCCGGCATGGCGTGCGATGCGCCTGAATATTGTCGATGCACTGGCTGGACGCTAAGGAGAACGACATGAGTGCACTGACGAATTTTCTGTTGTTGCTCCTGGTCGTCGCCGTGATGATCATCTGGGTGATGCTTCCCTGGTACGGCGTGGTTGCGTTGGCGCTGATATTTGCCGGCTGGATGATGTTTACCCGACGCGGGCAGCAGGCCGCCTCCGTGGCCGGCGTGGGTATCAGCACGCTGGGTCAGCGCATCGGTTCATCCGCCGTGATCGTGATCGGCATTGCCGGTGTGGTGGGCGTGCTGGTGGCCCTGCTCGCCATGGGCGAGGGCTATGCCGAAACATTGCGCGCGACCGGCAGCGACGATACCGCCATCGTGATGCGCGGTTCTTCTGCCGCCGAAGTGATGTCGGTGCTCGATCACGACAGCGTGACCCTGATCCCGCAGGCGCCCGGCATTGCACGAGACGCCAAGGGCCAGCCAATCGCGTCGCCGGAAATCGTTGTCGCCGCGAACCTGCCGATCAAGGGCGGTACCGCCGATGACGAGGGCAGCGTGCAGTTGCGCGGCGTGAGTGAGCAGGCGTGGGCGGTGCGTCCGAATGTGAAGATTGTCGAAGGACGCAACTTCCAGCCGGGCATGCGCGAGCTGGTCGTGGGTAAAGGCGCGGCAAAGCAGTTCGCCGGTCTGGAGCCTGGCCACACGATCCATCTGGGCAGCCAGCAGTGGACCGTGGTGGGTGTGTTCTCTTCTGGAGACGCCATGGACTCGGAAGTGTGGGGTGATGCCAGCGTAGTGGCGGATACCTATCGCCGCGGCAGCAGCCGCGCATCGGTCACGGTGAGGCTGACCGATCCCAAGGCCTACGACTCTTTCAAGGCCGAGCTCGACGGCAATCCGCAGTTGAAGGTGGACGTGAACACCACGCTCGACTACTTCAGCAAACAGTCCGAAGGCATGACCAAGGTGATCCGCGTCGTCGGCATCACGGTGGGCCTGATCATGGCGATCGGTGCCATGTTCGGCGCGCTCAACAC
>DASXND010000049.1:0-2644 GCA_036495265.1 Dyella sp. | reverse complement strand
GCATCGCTAGAGCAAGACGCCGTCCACCGGCTGCAGTGGCTCGGGCAGATCCTGCTCGCCCAGCAAGGCGCCGAGGCTGATCTCGATGGTGCGGCAGATGGCATCCAGGGCGAGATCGTTCGGCAAGCGCTCGAACGGGCTTTCGATCTGGTCGCCCAACGCATCCAGGCCGAAAAACGTATAGGCGAGTACGCCTACCATCAGTGGCGTGGCCCAGCCCACGCTAGCGACCAGGCAGAACGGCAGCAGCAGGCAGTACATGTATACCGTGCGATGCAGCAGCAGGATGTAGGCGAACGGAATCGGCGTGCCGTGGATGCGCTCGCAACCGCCGAGCACATACGACATGCGGCTCAACTGCGCGTCGATGCTGGCCAGCAGGATGCTGTCGAGTCGACCCTCGCGGCGCAGCCGTGCATAGCTTTCGCCAATCAGGCCCAGCAAGGCATTCGGTGGATTAGGTGACTGCAGTAGCGCGGCGACCTCGGCCGGCGCCAACCAGCGCGCCAGATCCTGCTCCGGCGCCGAGCCGCGCAACAGGTGGCGCAAGGCATGCGCATAGGCGATCAGTCGGTGCACGCGCACGCGCTGCTCGTCATGCGGCAAGCCATCGGGCAGGCTGATGGTCTGGCGCGCCAGGTTGCGCAGCACGATCAGCAATTCACCCCATAGGGTGCGCGCTTCCCACCAACGCTCGTAGGCCACGCTATTGCGGAAGCCGAGGAAGATCGCCAGGGTCAGTCCCATCAAGGTCAGCGGGACCGCGCCGAGCTCGATGCCGGTGTGCGGCAGACGATGTTCCACCAGCACGACCAGCACCGCCAACACCATCATGCCGAGCACCCGCTTCCAGATGACCGGCACGATGGAACCGCGCAGGGTGAACAGCATCAGCCGCAGCGGGCGGGAAGGCGGGTGGACGACCATGGCTAAGGCGGCGCAAGGGAGGCCACGCACTTTAGCGCGGGAGCCGGATGCTCGCCGGATGGGTGGGTTGGCGCCGTTCCGGTGGATTGACGCCGGCCTTTTAATCCGGGCAAAATGCGCCAGCATTACTACCCGGATAAAACTCATGCACGCCAGCGAAGACAGTAGCTGTGTAGCTTTCCATGGCCACGAACAGATTGCCTCGGGTGCGCTGGCCCATGTCGCCCTGGCCGTCAAACAGGCCTTGGACGCAGGCGCAGCGGGTCCGGTCCTGATCTTCGACGACCACAGCAGCCGGCAGATCGAGATCGATTTTCGCGGCACGCCCGATGAGGTGCTGGCGCGCCTGCAGCTGGTGGCGCCCGCGCCGGCCGAGTCCGCCAACCGCGGTCCCGGCCGACCGAAACTCGGCGTGGTGGCGCGTGAGGTCACCCTGCTGCCGCGGCATTGGGAGTGGCTTTCCGGCCAACCCGGTGGCGCATCGGCGGTGCTGCGAAAGCTGGTCGACGAGGCGCGCCGCGCGGGCAACGGCCGCGATCGCACCCGCTTGGCAGGAGAATCGGTGGATCGCTTCATGCTCGCCCTGGCGGGCGACCTGCCCGGTTATGAGGAGGCATCCCGCGCGTTCTGGCGCAAGCAACACGCTAGTTTCATTCAATGGACAGATGCGTGGCCCGCCGATGTGCGCGAGCATGTACGCCGACTGGCAGCGACGACGTGGGACACCGCTACGACTGCCTGACTGCGCTCCTTGCCTTCCCCTTCCCTCTTCGCGGAAAACCCATTGATGTCATCTGTCGCCGCAAAGCAGCCCCTGCTCACTGAAGGCCCGATCGCGCGTACGTTGCTGATGTTCGCGTTACCGATCCTGGGCAGCACGGTGCTGCAGTCGCTGAACGGTTCGGTCAACGCCATGTGGATCGGCCATTACCTGGGCGAGGCGGCATTGACGGCGGTCAGCAACGCCAACCTGATCCTGTTCCTGCTGTTGGGCGCGGTGTTTGGCCTGAGCATGGCCTGCACCATCCTGATCGGCCAGAGCCTGGGCGCGCGCAACATGCTTGAGGCGAAGCGCGTCGTCGGTACCGGCGTGACCTTCTTCGTGGCGGTCTCGGTGCTGGTGGCGATCGCCGGTTATGCGGGCACGCCCTGGATGCTTGGCGTGTTGGGTACACCGGTCGACGCGCAGGCGTTCGCCGTACCGTACCTGCGCATCATCTTCATCGCCGTTCCTGCGATGTATTTCTACAGCTTCCTCATGATGACGCTACGCGGCGCCGGCGATTCACGCACGCCTTTCATCTTCATGGGCTTGTCGGTGTTGCTGGATATCGTGCTCAACCCGATGTTGATCTTCGGCGTCGGGCCGTTTCCACGCATGGGCATCGCCGGTTCGGCGACGTCGACATTGATTGCGCAGAGCGTGGCCCTGGCCGCGCTGCTGTGGACGCTGTATGCGCGCAAGCACTTCCTGCGCCTGACCCGTGGCGAGCTGCGCTTCCTGCGTCCCGATATGACCATCCTGCGAGCGCTGGTGTTCAAGGGCCTGCCGATGGGCCTGCAGATGATCGTGATTTCGACCTCGGCGATGATCATGATCCACATGGTCAACGGCTATGGCTCGAAGACCACCGCCGCCTACGGTGCCGCGACCCAGTTGTGGACGTATGTGCAGATGCCGGCGATGGCGATCGGCGCGGCCGTGTCGTCGATGGCG
>DASXND010000048.1:0-8056 GCA_036495265.1 Dyella sp. | reverse complement strand
TTTTTCTCCCTCTCCCCCGCGGGGAGAGGGTTGGGGTGAGGGGCGGGTGCTCGCGATAGCGCTACAACCGAGCGGCAAGCTGGCGGTGAGGCTCGTAGACACGGAGTCGCAAGATTGACCCCTCATCCCAGCCTTCTCCCCGAAGGGGAGAAGGGGCTAAGAGCTCACCCTGCGGCCGGATGCGCCTTCAGCGCCCGCTTCGCAGCGCGCCGTTCCCTGCGCGCGGCCTGGCGAATCTTGCGGTCGTAATTCCACAGGTAGATCGCCGGCGTACTTAGCAAGGTGAGCAGCTGGGATACCAGCAGGCCCCCCACGATGGCCACGCCGAGCGGCTGGCGCATCTCCGAGCCCACGCCGAAGCCAATCGCCAGCGGCAAGGCCGCGCCCATCGCCACCAGCGTGGTCATGGTGATCGGACGGAAGCGCACCAGTGCCGCTTCGCGAATCGCATCGGGTGGCGACAAGCCGCGCTCGCGCTGGGCGACCAGGGCGAAGTCGACCATCAGGATCGCGTTCTTCTTGACGATGCCGATCAGCATCAGGATCGCGATGATTGCCATCAAGGTGAGCTGGGTTTGCGTCACCAGCATCGCCAGGAAGGCACCCACACCTGCTGCCGGCAAGGTGGACAGAATGGTGAGCGGATGACCAAGGCTTTCATAAAGGATGCCCAGCACGATGTACATGGCCACCACGGAAGCGAGCAGCAAGACCATGCCATTGGACTTGGCCTGCTGCAGTCGCTCGTTCTGGCCGGTGAACTCCACACGCACGCCGGCCGGTAAGCCCGCTGCGATGGCGAGATTTTCCACTAGCTTGACGCCGAGGTCCTGGCTGATCTTCGGCGCCAGGTTGTAATTGATCGTGGAGGCCTGCAGCTGGTTGTGATGGCGCACCCGCACCGGACTGATATTGGGCTCGATATGCGCCACCGCCGACAACGGAATCATCAGGCCTTGCGCATTGCGCACACGTAGATTGAGCAGTGCGTCAGGGCTAAGTGAGGCGGCTTCGGCGGAGGTGAGCACCACCCAGTACTGGTTGATATCCGAATAGATGATCGTCGCCTGCCGCTGGCCGAACGAATTGAGCAGGGCAGTGTCGATATCACCCATGCTCACTTGCAGATGACTGGCTGCCTCACGGTCCACCTTCATCAGCTGCTGCTTGCCGACCAGGTCGAAATTGCTGCTGACGTCGCGAAACTCCTTCGTGTTCCGCATCATTTGCACCATTTTCAGCGACCACGGCTGCAAATCCTCGCCATTGGTCGCGATCAGCTGGAATTCGTACTGGCCACCTTTGTCGCCGCTGCCACCACCACCAATGAATTGCACCAGGCTCAGCGAGACCTTGATGCCTGACATCGCGTCGTATTGTTTGGACAATCGATCCATCACGACCTTCGCGCTGTCATGCCGGTCGTTGGGGCCATGGCCGCGCGGTTTGAGGTCGACGAACATGCTGCCGGCATTGCCCACGGCACCGTTGCCGTCATTGTTTCCCAGTGTGGTGAGCACGTCGAGCACGGCCGGATCGGCCTGCATGACGGCGGCGGCGTGCTGCGCGCGTTTGGCCATCAGGGTGGGTGAAATATTCGCATCAGCGCGGATGTCGCCCTGGATCATGCCGATATCTTCTTCCGGCATGAAGTTGCCGCCGGCAGTTTTCACTACTGCGATGCCCAGGCCTATGGTCAGGATCAGCAGGATCAACGGCTGCCAGCGCATCAGCCGGCGATGGTGCATGGCCCAGTCCAGTGAACGCTCGTAGATGCGATGCAGGTTGCGGTCGAAACGCTCCAGCGCGAGCTCGATGCGGCTTTGCGTGCGTTCGCCCGGTTCCTCATGCTTGAGGAAATAGGCGCAAAGCGCCGGCGTCAGGGTCAGCGAGACGAGGGCGGAGATCACCACCGCTACCGCCAGCGTCACCGAGAATTCGCGCAACAGCATGATGATCAGGTTGTTGCCGAACAGCAGCGGCGCGAATACCGCGACCAGCGACAGCGTGATCGAGATGACGGTGAAGCCGATCTCGCGCACACCGGTCAGCGCGGCCGGCAGCGGTGCCTCGCCGTGCTCCATATGGCGCACGATGTTCTCGATCACCACGATGGCATCGTCGACCACGAAGCCGATGCACAGCACCAGGGCCACCAGGGACAGCGTGTTGAGCGTGTAACCGAGCGCCAGCATCACCACGAAGGCGCCCGCCAGGGACAGCGGAATGCTCAGCGTGGCGATCAGGGTCGGGCGAAGTCGGCGCAGGAACACCAGCATCACCAGCACCACCATCACCACGCTGATCATCAGCGCCACTTGCACTTCATGCAGCGCCGACTTGGTGGTCTGGGTGAGATCGAAGATCGGGGTGATCTGCACATCCGCCGGCATCCATTGGCGGAACTGGGGCAGACGCGCGCGAATCTCCTCCACGGTGGCCACGGCATTGGCCTCCGCGCGCTTGCTGATCTGCATGGCCACGGTGGTCTGGCCGTTGAACCACGCGCCCTGGTAAATATCCTGCTGACCGCTGCTGACCTTGGCCACGTCGGACAGGCGCACCGGTGCGCCGTTGCGTTGCGCGATCAGCAGCTTCGCGAATTCCCCCGGTTCACGTAGCCCATCGTTGGCGGTCACCGTCATCTGGGTGCGGCCGTCGCTCAGGACGCCCTGCGGCGAGGTGACGTTCGCGGCGATCAACGCGTTGCGGACGTCGTTGGCGGTCAGCTTTTTGGCCGCCAGCGCATTGGTGTCCAGCTCCACGCGCACCGCATGCGGCGTGCCACCGAATACCTGCACCTGAGCCACCCCGGGAATTTGCGAGATGGCGGGCTTCAGTAGGGTGTCGGTGAGGTCGTAGAGCTTGTCTGGCGGAAGACTGGTGGAGGTCAGCGACACAAGCAGGATGGGAATTTGCGAAGTGTCAAACTTGAAGTACTGGGGCGGGTTGGGCATGACCGGCAGATCGGCCTGGGCGGCGTTGAGGGCCGCTTGCACGTCACGGGCTGCCTTGTCCGCACTGCGGTCAAAGTTGAAACGGACCTGGATGGTGGCGGAGCCCTCGGTGGCATTGCCGTACATATCCTCCACACCGGGAATCTGGCCCAGATGGCGTTCCAGCGGCGCGAGCACGGTGGAGGCCATGGTCTGCGCGCTGGCACCCGGCAGTGACGCCGTGATGAACACGCCTGGAATCTCAAGCGATGGGAGTGCCGCCACACCGAGCAGGCCGTAGGCGATCAGGCCCGCCAGCAGCAGGCCAAGCGCCATAAGTGAGGTACCCACAGGGCGGCGAATCAGAGGCGCGAAGATATTCACTCAGGTTTCCATACCGGTAAGAGGCTGCGCACACCCTCGAGGCTGCCGGGGAGGCGGCCACGGGGCGTTGAAGGCGCGCGTTCACGCACGTCGTAAGCACAATACGCAGTCATGTGCACTTTATGCCTGCGTTGACACGACACGCGAATGTGCCTGAAGTCCGTCCCTGCCGAAAGGCAGGGGCGCGCATTTTCTCCCTTTCCCCGTGGGAGATAGGGTCGGGGTGAGGGGTCAATCTTGCGAGAGACTGACGCCAGTGCGCGCTTTTGGAAAGTCTTCCGCGAGCACCCGCCCCTCACCTCAGTCCTCTCCTCGCTCCTCAAAGCCGGGGCCATCCATGGCTCCTCCCCGCGTGCCCCGAAGGGAGAGGAAGTAAAGCTCGTCACCCCGCCGTCGTCTGCCCCGCCAATGCCCGCTTGGCTTCCCGTCGCGCCTTGCGAGCCGCCTTGCGCTCCTTGCGGTCGTAATTCCACAGATAAATGGCTGGCGTACTGAGCAGTGTCAGCAACTGCGAGACCAGCAGGCCACCGACGATGGCCACGCCCAGCGGCTGGCGCATCTCCGAACCGATGCCAAACCCAATGGCCAGCGGCAGCGCCGCGCCCATCGCCACCAGGGTGGTCATGGTGATCGGGCGGAAGCGCACCAGCGCGGCCTGGCGGATCGCCTCCGGCGGCGACAGCCCGTGTTCGCGCTGGGCGACCAGGGCGAAGTCGACCATCAGGATCGCGTTCTTCTTGACGATGCCGATCAGCATCAGGATCGCGATGATCGCCATCAGCGAGACCGACATGCCGGTCGCCAACATGGCCAGGAAGGCGCCTGCACCCGCCGCCGGCAAGGTGGACAGAATGGTGAGCGGATGGCCCAGGCTCTCGTAGAGGATGCCCAGCACGATGTACATGGCGAGGATGGAGCCGATCAGCAGCACGTTGGCGTTGCTGCGCGTCTCCTGCAGCTGTTGGTTGCCGCCGGTATAGCTGATCTGGATGCCGGCGGGCAGGCGCGCATCGGCCACGATCTGCTCGATCAGCGCCATGGCCTTGTCCTGCGGCATGTTCTGCTCGGTGTTGTAGTAGATCTGCGCCGCTTCCAACTGGTTGGTGTGAATCACCAGCGACGGTGAGACATTGGGCTCGATACGTGCCACCGCCGACAGCGGCACCATATTGCCCTGCTGGCCACGCACATAGGTGTTGAGCAGGGTGGACAGGTTGATCGAGTGTTCCGCCGACGAGGTCAGCACCACCCAATACTGGTTGATGTCCGAATAGATGATCGAGACCTGGTTCTGGCCGAACGCGTTGTACAGGGCCGAATCGATCAGTCCCATGTTCACCTGCAGTCGGCTTGCTGCGGCGCGGTCGACCTTGAGCATCTGCTGCTTGTCGACACTGTCGTATTCGGTGGTGACGTCGTGGAATTCCTTCCGCTTGCGCATCAATTGGCCGACCTTCAGCGCCCACGGCTGCAGGTCGGTGTTGTTGCTGCTGATCAGCTCGAAGCTCTGGCTGCCGCGGTTGCTGTCGTTGTTGTCGTTGAAGAAACCGATGGAGTTCAGTGAGACGCGCAGCTCCGGCAATTTCTCGTAGGCCTTGGACAGGCGCGTGATGATGTCCTTGATCGGCTCGGCGCGCTGGCCGGGGCCGCTGCCGCGCGGCTTGAGGTCGACGAACATGGTGGCCTGGTTGCCGACGGCGCCGCCGGCGTTGTCGCTGCCAAGAAAGGTGGTGACGTCGAGCACGGCGGGGTCGGCCTTCATGATGGCCGAGGCGCGCTGCGCCCGTTCGGCCATCAAGGTGGGCGAGATATTCGCATCGGCGCGGACATCGCCCTGGATCATGCCGATGTCTTCCGGCGGCATGAAATTGAAGCCGAACAGCTTCACCACGCCCATCGCCATCGCCACGGTCAGCGCCAGCAGGATGATCGGCTGCCAACGCATCAGGCGGCGATGGCGCATAGCCCAGTCCAGCGCGCGTGCGTAGATACGCTGCATGCCGAGGTCGAAGCGCTCGATGGTTCGTTCCAGGCGTCCCGGCACGCGCGCGCCGCTCTCCTCTACCGGTAGAAAGCGCCCGCACAGAGCCGGTGTAACCGACAGCGAGACGATCGCCGAGATCACCACCGCGGCCGTCAGCGTCACCGAGAACTCGCGCAGCAGCAAGGTGAACTGGTTGTTGCCGAACAACAGCGGTGCGAATACGGCAATCAGCGACAAGGTAATCGAGACCACGGTGAAGCCGATCTCTTTCATGCCGGCGAGTGCCGCCTGCAAGGGCGGCGCACCTTGTTCCATATGACGGACGATGTTCTCGATCACCACGATCGCATCGTCCACCACGAAGCCAATGCACAACACCAGCGCGATCAGCGACAGCGTGTTGAGCGTATAGCCCAGGGTCCACATCACCGCGAAGGCACCCGCGAGCGACAGCGGTACGCTCAACATGGCTATCAGCATGGGACCGACGCGGCGCAGGAAGACCAGCATCACCAGCGCCACCATCACCACGCTCAGCATCAGCGCCACCATCACTTCGTGCAGGGCGGCCTTGGTGGTCTGGGTGAGGTCGAAGATCGGCGTGATCTGCAAGTCCGCGGGCAGCCATGCGCGCATTTGCGGCAGCTTGGCCCGCACGGCATCGGCGGTCGCCACTGCATTCGCTTCGGGGCGCTTGGCGATGCGAATGGCCACCGAGCGATGGTTATTGAACCAGGCCGCCTGGTACTCATCCTGCTGGCCACTGACTACATGCGCGACGTCGGACAGACGCACCGGCGCGCCGTTCTTGATCGCGATCAGCAGGCTCGCGAACTCCTCCGGGTTGTGCAGCGCATCGTTGGCGGTCACCGTCATCTGGGTGCGACCGTCGCTCAGCGTGCCTTGCGGCGAAGTCACATTGGCGGCGCGCAGGGCATTGGCGACGTCGTTGGCGGTAAGCCCCTTGGCAGCGAGCGCCGCGGTATTGAGCTCCACGCGCACAGCGCGTGGTCGTCCGCCGATAACGCGCACCTGGGCGACGCCGGGAATCTGCGCGAGCGCCGGATTGATCAGGGTATCGGCCAGGTCGAAGAGCTTGTCGGGCGGCACCGTCTCAGAGGTGAGCGAGAGCAGCAGGACGGGAATATTGGCCGTGTTGAATTTGTAGTAACGCGGCGGCACCGTCATGCTCGACGGCAGATCGACCCGGGCCGCGTTGATGGCCGCCTGCACGTCACGCGCCAGCTTGTCGGTGCTGAGCCCGAAGTTGAACAAGATGCGGATCGAGGTGGAACCGTCGTTGCTTTCCGAGTGCATCTCGCGGATGCCCGGGATGCGGCCAAGATGCCGTTCCAACGGTGCGGCTACGGTCGACGCCATGGTCTGCGCGTTGGCGCCCGGCACCTCGGTGTACACCACCATGCCGGGGAATTCGATCGAAGGCAGCGCCGCCACGCCCAGCAACAGGTAGGCCCACAGACCCGCCAGGGCGAGGCCAAGCGCCAGCAGCGAAGTGCCGATCGGGCGACGTATCAATGGCGCGAAAAGGTTCACGGGCATCCAGTCCGTTGACGATGGCGCGCCCCTGTCGCGCCGGCCTGCGGGACGCGCTACGCGATGGCGCGATCTCCGTCGCCTTTATGCACGCAATCGTGTGACGGCGAATGTGCCGTAAGGGATGGGAAAAGAAATCGTCACCCCAGCTTGACCAGCCCTTCGGCTGTTGAGAGCCGCCGGGATGACGGTCGTTCTAGTAGCGGACGCCCCGTGGGGCGCCCGCAAAGCAGATCAACGCGTCGACGGGCTATACCGCAACGTCAGGAACCACGTCCGGCCCGGCTGGTTGAAGTAATAAGCCGTCTCGTAGTTGCGATCGAACACGTTGGCCAGCTTGGCCTCGATGCGCCAGTCGGGCAGGAACGTGTAACTCGCGCGCAGGTCGGTGGTGCTGTAGCCGCCGAGGCGATGCTGGTTGGCCAGGTCGTCATAAGCCTTGCCCGAGGCGAAGAAAGTGGCGCCGATGCCGAACGCATCGAAACGGCGATCCACATCCACGCGCGCCGTCTGTTCCGGGCGGCGCGGCAGCAGGTTGCCGTCATACGGGCTCGCCGTGCTCTTGGGCTGTTGCAGGGTGAGGTAGCTCTGCACCTGCCAACCGTCGAGGTTCGCGCCCAGCTGCCCTTCGATGCCGCGGATGCGTGCCTGGCTGATGTTCTGCGGCACGAAGTTGCTGTCCAGCGCGATCAGGTCCGTGATGGTGGTCTGGTAGACGTTCACCGCCCAGTTCCAGACTTCCTGCTTCTGGCTCAGGCCCAGCTCGCCCGAACGCGACTTTTCCGGCTTGAGGTTGGGATTGCCCAGGTTGTAGGGGTAGTAGATGTCGTTGAAGGTCGGCGCATGGAAGGCCGTGCCGTAGCTGGCCGACAGGCGTACGTCATGTTCGAAGCTGTAGCCCCACGCCACCGCACCGGTGTCGTGATTGCCGAACTGGTCGTTGTGATCGTGGCGCGCCGACACCTGCACTTCGTTGCGGCCGAAGCTGCCCATGTACTGCGCATAGACGCCGGTGTCCTCGCGCCTGCTGTCGAGGTAGCCGGTGTCGCTGTCGATGTGCTCCTGCTGGTAGTCCACGCCGGCCGTCAGCAGCTGGTTGGTATCCAGCGTGATGTCGTTCTGCCACGACGCCTGGTTGCGGCGCGAGTCGGCATAGCCGCTGGGCGTGCGCGGGTAATACGTCTGCGTACCCGCGAAG
>DASXND010000047.1:0-12193 GCA_036495265.1 Dyella sp. | reverse complement strand
GTTCGTGCAACACCTGCGGATCGAGATGATCTAGGTGAAGGTAGATGTGATCCTTCTTCTTGCCGACGCCACGGCCTTCGCGGATTTCGATGGTCATGGCGCGCGAAACGACATCGCGCGACGCCAGGTCCTTGGCGGAGGGCGCATAGCGCTCCATGAAGCGCTCGCCTTCCGAGTTGACGAGATAGCCGCCTTCGCCGCGTGCGCCTTCAGTGACGAGGCACCCCGAACCGTAGATTCCGGTCGGGTGGAATTGCACGAACTCCATATCCTGCAGCGGCAGGCCGGCGCGCAGCGCCATGGCGCCGCCGTCGCCGGTGCAGGTGTGCGCGGAAGTGCAGGAGGCATAGGCGCGGCCGTAGCCGCCGGTGGCCAGGATCGTGGTCTGGGCCCGGAAGCGATGCAGCGTGCCGTCGTCGAGCTTGAGCGCGATCACACCGCGGCAGACGCCCTGGTCATCCATGATGAGGTCGATGGCAAAGAACTCGATGTAGAATTCCGCTGAATGCCGCAGCGCCTGGCCGTACATCGTGTGCAGCATGGCGTGGCCGGTGCGGTCGGCGGCGGCGCAGGTGCGTTGCGCCTGGCCCTTGCCGTAGTCCAGCGTCATGCCGCCGAACGGCCGCTGGTAGATCTTGCCATCATCGGTACGCGAGAACGGCACGCCCCAATGTTCGAGTTCGTAGACGGCGGCGGGCGCATTGCGCACCATGTATTCGATCGAGTCCTGATCGCCGAGCCAGTCCGACCCCTTCACGGTGTCGTACATATGCCAGCGCCAGTCGTCGGGATGCATGTTGCCGAGCGACGCGGAAATGCCGCCCTGGGCTGCGACCGTATGCGAGCGCGTCGGGAACACCTTGGTGATGCAGGCAGCCTTGAGGCCCTTCTCGGCCAGGCCGAAGGTGGCGCGCAGGCCCGCGCCACCGGCGCCGACCACGATCACGTCATACTTATGTTGTTGGATCTTGTAGCTTTCCATCGAACTCAGGCTCCCAGCGCCACGCGCAGCACGGCCATCAGCGTCGCCAATGTGCCCAATACGGCAATGAACTTGACCAGCACCAGGAGGGCAACCTCCTTCCAGCGGGTGTGCACGTAATCTTCAATCACGATCTGCAGGCCGAGCACGGCGTGCCAGCACACGGTGAGCACGAAGGCCACCAGCAGCAAGGCATTCCAAGGCTTGGCCACCACGGCGCGGGCGCTGGCATAGTCCGCGTGCAGCAGGCTCAGCACGATCACCACGAACCAGATGCTCAGGAACACCAGGGCGGCGGCGGTGACACGCTGCGTCCACCAGTGGCTTACGCCCGACTGCGCCGAGCCCAGGCCACGGGCGCGCTTGAGCGGATGTTGAAAGTCCTTGCCCGCGCTCATGCGGCACCCCCGGAGGTCAGCACGTAGGCCCACACGATGACCGTGAGCAGGATGCTCACGATGATCGACAGCCAGCTGGTGCGGACGAACTGGGGAATGGCATAACCGGCACCGCTGTCCTGGACCAGGTGACGAATGCCGTTGCACAGGTGATAGAACAGCGCCCAAGTCCAACCGAACATCAGCACGAGACCCACGGGACTACCGATGCAGATCCTGAACTGGTTGTAGCTGTCCTCGCCTTGCGCCAGGGAGAACACCCCCCACAGCACCAGCAAGGTGCCTACGGCCAGGGCAATACCGGTGCCGCGATGCAGGATGGATGTCGCCATCTGCACCTGCCACTTATATATGCCCAGATGAGGAGAGAGCGGTCGTTGCGTGTCTGCCATGGCGGCTATCCTGAGTGGAATCGCTGATGCCCTTTAACGCCCTACCCTGTTTCCATCGATGCCAGCGCATGAGCCGGCCCGGTGGATCAGAAGTCGATACAGCGCCCGTTCTTTTCCCAATCGCCGTAGCGCGTGGGATCCGGTGCCGGCCGCTCTACCGGGGCCTTGTCCTTGACCGGAACGACAGGCACGGTGGAATGCTCCGAGGGAACGGAAGCCGGATTGGACTCTGGTTGGGAGGACGTATCGGACATGGTATGTGAAAGCCCCGAAAGCGTAATACTTGCGTAAATTCAGCACAACCTTGACGGCCGAGCAATCGTCTGACAGTACGCTCGGACACTTGTGTCCCCCGCCGCCCGCCCACACTTCGCCCGTCATATGCCCACACACTATCCCGCACAAACCTTGCTGATCGATGGCGCCGACGCGATCGCCTTCGCGCAAGCCCAGTTCAGCAGTGACATCCAGTCACTCACGATCGGGCAATGGCAGTTCAGCGCGTGGCTGGATGCTCAAGGGCGCGTACGCGCCCTATTCCATCTAGCTCGAGTTGCCGACGACTCATTGCTCCTGTTGCTGCGCGGCGGCGAAGCCGCCCCCATGGCGCAGTCGCTGCAGCGTTTCGTGTTTCGCTCAAAGGTCAAGTTGACCGCGAACGAATTACGCACGCTTGGCACAGGCGATGCCGTCGACACTTACGCTTACCGTCGTGAAGGTGATGCCTACATATTTGGCTGCGGCGATCACAGCCTCGTGGTGGGAGCCGTTGCAGACGATGCCTGGCGCTTGCCGCAGATTCGTGCGGGCTGGCCGTGGCTACCCGACAACACACTCGGCCAATGTCTAGCACCAGCGCTATCGCTTGAGCGATTGCAGGCGGTTTCCTTCGACAAGGGCTGCTATCCGGGACAGGAGATCGTGGCGCGACTGCATTATCGCGGAGGTCACAAGCGGCATATGCATTGCGTCGTATTGTCGCAACCGTTGCATGCGGGCACCGTGCTGCGCCATGAGGGCAAGGAGGTTGCCCAGGTACTCGATGTTGCAGCCGACGCGCAAAGCATCGAAGCACTTGCGATCATCGGTGATGACATCGTTTCACAGTTCGAAGATGGTGCTTCGCACCGAGTAGACGGAGACGTGTCGATGCAAGTGACAAGCAGTTGGTCCGCGTGACGAACATCATCTCGCAAGGACTCACGAAGGCATCACACCAATGTGAGCGCGACGTGAATCTGAACGGTCAGGCACTTGCCATACTCGGAATGCGCCACTAGGCTCCGCCGACCCATTGAACGATCCCCGCAGCCCACGGGTATCCATATACGCGACGAACCGGAAGGGTCCGGATCAGCGCGACCCGACAGCGATGTCGGAGTACATGCCGCCCTAAGCGCGGACAAAGTTGCAGGCAACGAGGTCGTTAGTACCCGAGCAAAGCCTTGGCAGCACAACATGTTGAGAGTGGCACCGGATCAGCCGCTCGACTGGCCACAATCCCGTGGCAAACCGCCCGACCACAAGTTTCGGTTCGGTGCGTTTAATCCAGGTGGAACGGCCTGCCCGCCCGTCCACCGCAACGGCGCATGAGTTCAGCAGCATCGAGCTCACGCGTACAGCACGTTGGAGGCAGATCTAATGAAACTTTCCATGCTGTTGTGGCTAGCGTCCGTGCTTCCCCAACCCCTTGCGGACCAGACCTGCCTGGCCACGACGGTGTATCTCGAGGCGCGCAGCGAGTCGACCATAGGCCAGTACGCCGTGGCCGAAGTTGCGCTTCGCCGCCGAGATCGCGGCACCTGGGGCGGCAGCGTCTGCAAGGTCGTCACTTCACCGAATCAATTCGCATTGACCACGACCGCACGCACTTTCGAAGTCACTGATCTCAACTCGTGGACCAAGGCGTGGAAGATTGCAGGCGACTCGATCAGCAACTGGAGCCTGCCGAAGGGTGAGCGCACGGTCTATGTGCCGCAAGCGGATCATTTCGCCACGCTCGCAGTCGCACCATCGTGGTCGACCCGACGCATCGTAAAGACGATAGGCGATCACGCCTTCTACGCCGTCAACTGAATCTCGATAACCCATAAAAAAGGCCCTCAAAAGAGGGCCCTTTTAGTTATGGACGTCTAGACGCTTATGACGTCATAACCTGAAAATCTGATTATTGCGAATCTGCACATAATCGCCGGGACGAACCTGCGGATCGTTTGCCTGCGTTACCGTCGCATCACGACCATCGTCGAGACGTACGGTGACCTGCCATTGCATGTCGGGACTGCCGGTATTCTTGCCCACCTGGTTGCCGACTGCACCACCTGCGACCGCACCGACCACCGTGGCCGCCGTACGACCGCTGCCACCGCCGATAGTGCTGCCGAGCAGACCACCAGCGATGGCACCGATCACCATGCCGCCAGGCGACACCCCCTTGGGCACAGCCACCTGGCGCACATCATTCACTACGCCGCACAGTTCGCAATGGTCGCTGGGGGATGCGTAGCTATTGAAGACCACGGGTGGCCGCTGCGGTGGCGGCGCACATCCCGAAATCATCGCATTGATAGCAACGAGTCCCGCAACTGCAAACTGTCTACGACGTGTCTGCATGGCGTGAATCCTTAGTGAGCGTCGGAAACGGCTACCACCCCTTCCTGCACCTGCAACCTGTCGCCCGGATCATGATCCATCCGTACCGTGCGGGTCACGCCCTTGTACTCGTAACTGACGTCATACGCCACCACCTGGTCGCCGCCCTTGTCGTTCACCGTGGTGCAATGCTTTTGCACGCTAGATACAGTGTTGTTCTCCTGGTGATTCTTCTGGATTTCATGGCCGGCGTAACCGCCGCCAGCCGCACCCGCCACCGTCGCGAGCGTACGCCCCTTGCCGCCACCCACCTGGTTACCGAGCAGGCCGCCCACGACGGCGCCGATGGCCGTACCGGCGATCTGATGGGTGTCCTTTACAGGCGCGTGCTGCGTGACGACTTCGTCACGACACTCCTGTCGCGGCGCGCTCGCCGCCTGGCGGACCGGCGTCACGCTTACGACACGCGCATAGGCGGGACCATCCTGAGCCGGGGCCTGCTGCGTCGTGGCATCCACACCACCATCGGCATTCGCGTCGCGATTGCATGCCGATAGACCAAAAACGAGTACGGCGCCGATGGCGATATTCGACGCTGAAACGACCAACCTGTTCATAATGCTCTCCTGTCTGGATCGGCGGAGCACCCCGCGTCCGCCTGATTCGATCCGAACGTGCATCCATTGAACCTTTTATTCACTGAATATTCGCTTAGACCGAAATCGGCCATTCTCCTAAGACGGGACCTAGCAATCTGTGCTCGAACTCACTGACAGCCACGCCCATATCGACGACGGGAGTTTCGACGCCGACCGCGACCTGATGTTCGCGAGGGCCCGCGAGGCTGGCATCCGGCATATCGTCGTGCCCGCAGTCGACCGGGCCTCCTGGCCGCGCATCGCGTCGCTCTGTGCCAGTCACCCCCAGGCACACCCCGCCTACGGCCTGCACCCCATCTTCCTGGACCAACACCGGCCCGAGCATCTGGACGATCTCGTCGTCCAGCTGCAAAGCCATCCCGCCATCGCCGTGGGCGAGATCGGCCTGGATTTCTTCCTGCCCGAGCTCGATCCCGCACGGCAGCGCGAATATTTCCTGCGGCAACTTCGTATCGCTCGTGAATTCGATCTGCCCGTCATCGTGCATGCGCGCCGCGCCATGGACGAGGTCACTTCCACCATCAAGCGCATCGGTGGCTTGCGTGGCGTCGTGCACAGTTTCGCCGGCAGCGTGCAGCAGGCCGCACGATTGTGGGAACTGGGCTTTCACCTGGGCATCGGCGGCCCCGTCACCTATGAACGGGCGCAGCGACTTCGTCACATGGTTGCGACGATGCCGATCGAACGATTGCTGCTCGAGACCGACGCACCCGATCAACCCGATGCCGCAAACCGTGGTCAGCGCAATGAGCCGGCGAGGGTGACTGAAGTACTGCGGGTGATCGCCCTGCTTCGCGGCGAAAGCGAAGCTGCCGTGGCCGCGGCCACCACCGCGAACGCACGACGCCTGTTCAAACTCAACTGAGGCTTGTTGAATCGAGCAGCCGAGTGCTAGCCTAATACTTCACTGGCTAAATATCCTCTGATGAAATGAAGCGGATGAACGAGTGCCTTGAGCACATGGATGCCGGAATCGCCCGCATGGGCGAGATCCTTCCGGACATCCCCTTGCAAGAGGTGAAACTGACCAGGCTGTTGCTGCTGGTGGGCGGCAATCTGCTGGAAGAGCTGGAACGCAAGCTCAAGCCGCATGGATTGAACGACAGCGATTTCCGTACGCTGATGATGATCCACAGCAGTCCGACCGGCAGCGCCAGCCCCAGCGAACTGTGCGAGTACGCTCAACAGGGCGCCACCAATATGACGCGCATCGCGAACGCGCTGGTGAAAGCCGGCCTGGTGACGCGCGCGGCCAGTGCCGAGGACCGCCGTCGTATCGTGCTGAGCATCACGCCTGCCGGCAAGCGGCTGGTGCGCAAGATTCTTCCTCCCCTTTTCCCACAAGTACTCGGTGCATTCGCGTCGTTGAGCGCCAGTGACAAACGCACGCTGGATCGCCTGCTGCGCCAGGTCGCGCTCAACATCGATTCGCTTACCCAATCGGACCCTCGTCCATGACCGCACACTCTCCGACTGGCCGCGGATTCGGCTATCGCGCGGCACTGGCCTGCACGATTGCCCTGATCGTGGCAGGATGTTCCATTCCTTCCAAATTGAGCCGTCCAGCGATTCGTGACGACGTACCGCTCGCTGGCCTCGATGTCGGCAAGCGTGCCGGATGGCCGGATTCGGCATGGTGGCGTCAGTACAACGATCCACAGCTGGACTCGCTGATCGCGCTGGCCATGAAAGACTCGCCCGATATCGCGCAAGCTCGCTCGCGCGTGGACTCGGCTCAGCAATCGATACGCGCGACGGCGGCCCAGGCCGGCCTCGCCGTCAGCGGCAGTGGTCAGTTCGAGCGCCAACGCCTGAGCGAAACGGGCCTGATCCCGCCCAAGTTCCTTGGTTTCACCTGGTACAACCAGGCCGATCTCAGCGTGCAGGCGCAATACGACTTCGACTTGTGGGGCAAGAAGCGCGCTGCCATCGAGGCGGCCACGGATCAGGCGCATGCCGCTGAGGCCCAGCACAGCGCCGCCGCGCTCACCCTCCAGAACATGGTGGCGGACACGTACTTTGGCTGGCTGGCGGACGAGGCGCGCATCGACCTCGCGCGCCAGACCGTGCGCGCCCAGGAACAGCTGGCCCACCTCGCCGAACTGCGCGTGCGCCAGGGCGTGGACCTGCCCGATACCGCGCAAACGGCGAACGCACAACTCGCCGCTTCGCGCGAAATGCTGGTGAACATCGAAGGCTCCGCGAAGATCCGTCTGGCGGCGCTGGCCAGCCTGTTGGGCGTCGCTCCTGCGGACCTGCCGCCATTACAGCCAAAGCCGCTCCCCGGCATCGACAGCGGCTTGCCCGATAACGTGGGCGTGGATCTCATTGCACGCCGCCCGGACATTGCCGCCAGCCGCTGGCAGGTGGAGTCCGCGCTGCGCCAGACCGACGTCGCGCGCGCGCAGTTCTTTCCCGACATCAGCATCAGTGCGATGGCGGGACTTTCCAGTATCGACATGGACCAGTTCTTCAACGCCGGTAGCCGCGTTTTTGCGCTGGCGCCCGCCGTGCATCTGCCGATCTTTACCGGCGGCCTGCTCAAGGCCAATTACGGCGTGAGCAAGGCGCAACTCGACGCGGCCGTAGCGCAATACAACAGCACCGTGTTGACGGCCGCACGCGAGGTCTCCACGCAGAGCCTCACGGCCCAGCAGCTGGCCGGACGCCGTCACGAACAGCAAGCTGAGGTGACCGCCAACGAGCGACTGGTCGCGAGTGCGCAGGCGCGCGCCCGCCAGGGTGTACGTGATATGCGCGAATCGCTCGGTGCCGAGGCGCAACTGCTGCAACAGCGCGACAACGCCGTGAATTTGCATGCGCAGGCGCTATCCACCGATCTCGCACTGATCAAGGCTCTAGGGGGCGGTTACCACGCCAGCTCACCAGACCACGCATCCACCGCTCCCTCCCCTACTGATTCCCCTACGAACCTTGCCGGAGACGCCACGCATGAGCGCCACTGATTCCGCTGCCCATCAGCAGGACAACGACAGCGGCATGGCCGCGAAGGATCCGGCCAAGCGGCGGCGTACGCTGCTGATCGTTGCAGCCATTTTCATTGTGGCGGGTGCAGCGTGGGTCTTGCTGTGGGTGTTCGTGTTCTCCACCCGCGAGAAGACCGATAACGCTTATGTGGGCGGCAACCAGGTCGCGATTTCCGCCCAGGTTTCCGGCACCGTCATCGCCATCCTCGCCGACGACACCCAACGGGTTGAAGCCGGCCAGGTGCTGGTCAAACTCGACAGCACGGATGCCGACGTACGCCTGCATCAGGTCAGCAGCGCGCTCGCACAAGCCGTGCGGCAGGTGCGCCAGCAGACCGAATCGGCCTCCAGCGCCGATGCGCAGGTCGCGAACGCCCGCGTCGATTTGAACAAGGCCCAGGCCGATCTCAAGCGTCGCCTGCCGCTGATTGCCGAGCAGGCGGAAGCGCCAGAGACCGTGCAGCATCTGCGTGACTCCGTCGAGCAGGCCCAGGCTGCGCTGAACGCTGCCGTGGCGCAGTCGGCTGCGGCGCATGCCTCCATCGAGGGCACCGAGATCACCAACAACCCCGCCGTGGAACAGGCACGCGCGAACTTTCGCGCGGCCTGGGTGGCTTCGCAGCGCAATGCCATCCTGGCTCCGGTGACCGGTTATGTCGCGCAGCGCAGCGTCCAACTCGGCCACAGCGTGCAGCCGGGTCAGCAGTTGATGTCGGTGTTGCCGCTGCACGATTTGTGGGTGGACGCGAACTTCAAGGAAAACCAGCTGCGTCACATCCGCGTCGGCCAGCCGACCAGGATCGTGACCGATCTTTATGGCAGTGGTGTCGAGTACCACGGCAAGGTGATCGGTCTGGGCGCAGGCACTGGTAGCGTGTTCTCGCTGTTGCCGGCGCAGAACGCCACCGGCAACTGGATCAAGGTGGTGCAGCGCGTGCCGGTGCGCATTGCGCTCGATGACAAGGAGCTCGACAAGCATCCGCTGCGCGTGGGCCTGTCCACCGAAGTCACGGTCGACATTACCGATGACTCGGGCCCCGTCATGGCACCCGTCAACAACGGCCAGCCCGTGGCGCAGACCGACGTGTACGAGCAGATGGCCAGCAAGGCCGATGCGGAGGCCGAGAAGATCATCAAGGCCAACTTGAGCCAGCGTAGCGCCAACTGACAAGCGACCTAAACCGCCATGGCCTCCACCCCCAACGACGCGCAGCCGCTACCGCCACTGCATGGCAGTGCGCTGGTCCTGCTGACCATCGCGGTCGCGTTCAGCACCTTCATGGAGGTGCTGGACATGACCATCGTCAACGTCGCTGTGCCGCATATCGCCGGCAGCCTCGGCGTCAGTTCGAGCGAGGGCACCTGGACGATCAGCTCCTATTCGCTCGCCAGCGCCATCATGCAGCCGCTTACCGGCTGGATCGCGCGACGCTTTGGCGAAGTAAAGACGTTCGTCTTTTCGGTGATGCTGTTCGTGGTGTTTTCGATGCTGTGCGGCCTCGCCACCTCGATGCCGATGCTGGTGGTCGCACGCCTGCTGCAAGGCGCCGGCTCCGGCCCGATGGTGGCGTTGTCGCTGACCCTGCTGCTGTCCAGCTACCCCAAGGCAAAACAGGGCATCGCGCTGGCGTTGTGGGCGATGACCGTAGTGGTGGCGCCGATCTTCGGCCCCATCCTCGGCGGCTGGCTGACCGACAACTTCTCGTGGCCGTGGATCTTCTACATCAACGTGCCAGTGGGCCTGCTCGCGGCGGCGATCACCTGGGCGTTGCTGCGCAAGCGTGAGACCAGGATCTTCCAGACACCGATCGACGTGATCGGCCTGGTGCTGCTGGTGGCCGGCGTGGGCAGCCTGCAGTTCATGCTGGACAACGGCAACGACCACGATTGGTTCTCTTCGCCGATGATCGCCACGCTCGGCCTGGTCGCGCTGGTATGCCTTACCTTTCTGATCGCGTGGGAGTTGAACGCCAAGCATCCCGTGGTCGACCTGAGCCTGTTCCGACGGCGCAACTTCACGGTGGGCGTTTCCGCGCAGTCGCTGGGCATGTTCGCGTTCTTCGGCATCAACGTGGTGTTCCCGCTATGGCTGCAGACCACCTTGGGCTACACGGCCACATGGGCGGGCCTGGCCACGGCACCGGTGGGCATCCTGGCCTTCCTGCTCGCACCCATCCTCGGACGCAACCTGCACCGACTGGAACTGCGTGCGGTCGTGACCTTCGCCTTCATCGTGTTCGCCGGGACGTCGTATTGGTTCTCCACCTTCGACAGTTCGGCGTCGTTCAATTCGCTGATCCTGCCGCGCTTCGTGATGGGTATCGCCATCCCCTGCTTCTTCATCCCGCTCAATCAGATCTATCTGGCGGGGCTGCCATCCGAGCAAATCGCCAGCGCCACCGGCCTGGCCAACTTCTTCCGCACGCTGGGATCGAGTGTTTCCACCGCCGTGTCGGTCACCCTTTGGCAGCACCGGGGCATCTGGCACCACGCCACGCTCACCGAGAACGTGACCGCCGCCAGCCAGCCGGCCAACCAGGTGCTGCAGCAGCTGACCCATACGGGACTGAGCCAGACGCAGGCGCTGGGCATCACCGATCAGCTACTCAACAAGGAGGCCCTGACCCTGGCGGTGAACGACATTTTCTGGCTGTGCGCCATCCTGTTCGTGCTGTTGATTCCGGTGCTGTGGTTCGCCAGGCCGCCGTTCGGCAGCGCAGGTGGTCCGGCAGCAGGCCACTGATCCGTAAGGATTGCTGCACCACTGGTCGCAACATGACCCAGATCATGGACGACTGGTGCGCCGCAATACCTTCTGCTAGTTTGTGCCGCATGGCACAAACGATCCGCATCATCAAAAAGTATCCGAACCGCCGGCTCTACGACACGGAGATCTCCAGCTACATCACGCTGGAAGAGGTCCGTCAGCTGGTGCTCGACTGTGAGACCTTTGAGGTCCGCGACGCCAAGAGTGGGGACGACCTGACCCGCTCGGTGTTGCTGCAGATCATTTCTGAGCATGAGGAAAAGGGGCAGCCGATGCTGTCGCCCCAGCTACTCAGCCAGATCATCCGCTTCTACGGCGACTCGCTGCAGGGCTTCATGGGACCGTATCTGGAGCGCAGTCTCCAGGTGTTCCTGGACCAGCAGCAACAGTTCCGCACTCAGCTCAACAGCCTGCTCGGCCAGACGCCCTGGTCCATGCTGAACGAGCTGACCGAGCGCAATATGGACGCTTGGCGCAACATGCAGCGCGGCCTGCTGGACGCCGCCACCCAGGCCAAGCCGCCAAGCGGCGGCAAGAAGCCCGGCTAATCGATTCCGGCTGGCGTCCGCTGACGCCAGCCATCTCCCATTCCTTACGACCGCTGCAGCACAACACGTGCTGCCCTGCGGCATGACCGTGTCCGAGCCCCTGCCATGAATCCTTCTGTCCGCACCCCGCGCGTTGCCATCGTGACCGGAGGCATCGGCGGTCTCGGCACCGAGATCTGTCGTCAACTGGCCCAGGCCGGTCGTCAGGTCATCGCCGTGGACCTTCCCGGACGCGAGGAACGGTTGGCCGCCTTTCGCCACGAGCTGGCCGATCTGAATGGCGCGGTCGTATTCGAGCCTGGCGATGTGAGCCAGTTCGATAGCTGTGCCGAACTCATCGGGCGGGTGGAAGCCCGCCACGGCAGTGTGGACATCCTGGTCAACGCGGCGGGCATCACCCGTGATACGAGCTTGCGCAAAATGACCCCGCAGCAATGGCATGAGCTGATGCGCGTCAATCTCGACGGCGTCTTCAACACCTGCCGCAACGTGGTCGAAGGCATGAGCGTGCGCGGCTTTGGCCGCATCGTGAATCTCAGCTCGGTCAACGGCCAGACGGGCCAGTTCGGGCAGACCAATTACTCGGCCGCCAAGGCCGGCGTGCATGGCTTCGGCATGGCCCTGGCGCGCGAGACGGCGCGCAAGGGCATTACCGTCAATACCGTATCTCCGGGCTATTGCGACACCGCCCTGGTGGCTGCCGTGGCCGCCGACATCCGCGACCAGATCATCTCGGACATCCCGGTCGGCCGGCTTGGTTCGCCTGCCGATATCGCACGTGCCGTGTCGTTTCTCGCCGCGGAGGACGCTGGCTATATCACGGGCGCGAATCTGCCGGTGAATGGCGGCTACTTCATGAGCTTCTGAG
>DASXND010000046.1:0-6532 GCA_036495265.1 Dyella sp. | reverse complement strand
GAAGGTGAAGACACCGCAACTGTGGATGCTTGGCGAGGACGATATCGACGCGCCGAGCGCGGAAACCCTGCGTCGACTGAAGTCGCTTCAGGCCGAGGGCTTGCCCATCACGACCGCGTTGTTCCCGCACGCCGAGCACGGTCTCACCGATTACGAGCTGCAAGCGGATGGCTCGCGCCTATCTACCCGCTACTCGGAAGGTTATATGCGCATGACCATCGACTACGCCCTGGGACAATGGCATGCCCCGTACGGCGCAAGCCAAGTGAGCTATCCAAAGAGCGCGTCGGAACCCGCCAATCACGCGCAAACGCCCTGAGCGAAGCGCGGGAGCCACCTCCCGCGCCCGTGGCGGCCACATGCTGCGCCACGGCGCCGGTGCTAGCCTGCGCCGATGAGCTGGCGTCTGCTGCTTCCGCTGAGCATGCTGCTAATGCCACTTGTGGTGGCAGCGCAGAACGCTGCTGTCGCCAACTCGGGCCTGCTCAGCGACGTGACCTTTACGCAGTACTCTCCCTACGCCAGTAGCGCGGAACTTGCGCGCCGCCTGGTGAGCCCGTTGAACGCGCTGCGCCTGCAGCAACAGGCCGATGCGGCGCATGTGCGCATCAGCGAGCAGCCGATCGACCTGGAGCGGGAGCGCTTCGCACTTTATGTCCCCGCGCACGCGCCGGCGAGTGGCTACGCCCTGCTGGTGTTCGTGCCGCCCTGGCCGCAGGCCGAGATCCCGCCACGTTGGATCCCTGCGCTGGATCGCCTGGGCATCATCCTGGTCAGCGCGGCCAACTCCGGCAACGATGCCAATGTGCTCGACCGGCGCGATCCACTGGCGCTGTTGGCGGCACACAATGTGATGTCGCGCTATCGGGTCGACCCGGGCCGGGTGTACATCGGCGGCTTCTCCGGCGGATCCCGCGTGGCCCTGCGGCTGGCGCTCGGTTATCCCGACCTTTTCCATGGTGCCCTGCTCGATGCGGGCAGCGATGCCATCGGCGAGCAGATTCCCGTGCCGCCGCGCGACCTGCTCTACCGGTTCCAGGCATCGACACGCGTGGTGTACCTCACCGGCGGGCGCGATGCGTTCCACGAAGAGGCCGACAAGCGCAGTCGGCAATCGCTGCAGGCCTGGTGCGTGTTCGATGTCGACAACGAGTCCATGCCGTGGACGGGGCACGAACTGGCCGGTGGCTCGTCGCTGGAACATGCACTGGAGTCGCTGGCCGTGCATCGGCCGACGGAACCGGGCAAACTCGCCAGCTGCCGTGCCACCATGGACAGCCAGCTCAGCCAACAGCTCGACCAGGCCCAAGGCTTGATCGACCGCGGCGAAGCCGGGCCGGCAAGGCGACTGCTCGACCAGATCGACAGGCGCTATGGGGGACTTGCCGCACCGCGCAGCGTCGAACTGGCGCAGCGCCTGTCGGGCGTTCCTTGATCCATCAGTCGTTACGCAAGCCTGCTCACGTTCGTACCAACGGCTCACAAGGCCGAATGGCTGGTCAAGCTCGGCCAGTGCCAGTGCCAGTCCGATGTCCGCGTGTTACTCACACCATGAAGGAGACGGGGTATGGGAAGTTCAGCTCGACCAGGCCACATGCGATTTGGATCGCCCGTGCTAAGCGCCGACGACCGACGCATGGCCCCCATGGCAAGCTTAAGACTGGCACGCGTGTTTTTCGCGCTGACCATGATCGGCCTGGGCATCGTCGGGCTTATCTATGGCGATTTTGCCATGGTCTGGCAGCGCATTCCGATCGAACATTTGCCCGGCCGACAGTTGATCGCCTATGCCTGCGCCGCCATCGAATTGGTGACCGGCATCGGCCTGCTGTTTCGAAGCACGGCAAGATTCTCTGCTGCTCTATTGGCCGTCTATCTGTTGCTATGGCTGTTGCTGAAGCTGCGGGAAGTCGTGGTGATGCCGCGGATGGAAGCTAGCTGGTTGGGTTTCGGTGAGATCGCCGTCATCTTTGCCGGCGGTTGGATTCTTCATGCCAGTTTGGCCGACGACGGCAGGAGGAAAGCCCTTGGCTTCATCACGGGCAAGACTGGCGTCCGCTGCGCGAGGGTGCTGTTTGCGCTTGCGCTGCCGATGATCGGTCTTTCCCATTTCTTCTATAGCGAACAGACCGTCGCCTTCGTGCCGGCATGGCTGCCGTTTCGGCTGGCCTGGGTCTACCTGACCGGCTCCGCCAGTATTGCCGCCAGCATCGCCATGCTTCTGGGCGTCGTCCCGCGGCTGGCTGCCACGCTAGAGGCCGCCATGCTAAGCATCATCACCCTGCTCGTGTGGGGACCAGGGGTCATCGCCACGCCGACGGATCGGACCCAGTGGACAGCACTCATCATCTCGTTTGCGATTGCGGGAGGGGCGTGGCTGGTCGCCAGCTCCTATCGCATCGCGCCACGATTCGCGGTCGGAGCCTATGTAACGAATGCGTCCATCGGCTAAGCGACGGTGGCCGCCGACTCACCCAGGCGGGGTATCCGATGGCCCAGCTAGGAACCCGCTAGCGCGGACCCTTTGCTGACCGGCCAGGCGCCCCGTAGCGGAGCCATGACCGGTTCTGCTCGATCACCGCCCTCCCGTCCGACCTTCCCCGGCTCCCGGACTCGGACGCCGGAAGCGCGTGTCAGTCCGCGTTGAGAGCGCGCCTTCTGATGCACCACAGCATTTCCCCGCGCCGACCAAAGTGACATTCAACGACGGCGGCGCTCGTTAGCGCTCGTTCTCGTCCCTGATGCGCTCGCCATCGCCAACACCGAAGTTGAATCGGCTCAGCAAAGCCATTTGACAACACCGTCGCACGCCCGGCCATCGCAGTTGCTGGTCGCGCTGCGCGCGAGCTTGGCCATCGCGCATGGGCATAAGTCACGCTTCCAACGCGGCCAATGCAAGCAGGTGTCCGACGTAATTTTTGCAATGCGGCATGGCCCTTCACGCGCGCATCCGTCGCCTCGGCGGCACTCGGTTTTTCTCTCACTGCAAAAGTCCCGCGAGCCGTTCTTGCCAGCCTGATACTTCTCCGTTAGCTTTAAGTGGTAGCGCTAACATTTACCGTCGTGGAATGCAGATGAGCCTTGTTGTTGGACTAGATGTCGGCACCCAAAGCGTCAAGCTTGTTGCTTACGATCCTTCGCTTCGTCGCGTCGTTGCCACGCACGGTCAAGCGCTGGAGTTGATCGCTGGTGACGATGGCAGTCGCGAGCAAGAAGCGCAGTGGTGGATCGAGGCGATCCGCGCCTGTTTCGCGAAGCTCGATCCGGGCTTGCGCGCGCGCGTCATCGCCGTAGGTGTATCGGGCCAGCAGCATGGCTTCGTGCCGGTTGACGCTGCCGGCAAGGTATTGGCACCCGCCAAACTCTGGTGCGACACCAGCACGCAGCTTGAATGCGACGAGATCATGGCGGCCGCGGGCGGTGTGCAGCGCAGCCTGGAGCTGGCCGGCAATCCCATCCTCGCCGGCTATACCGCATCCAAGTTGCCGTGGACGCACAAGCATCGGCCTGAGGTCTACCAGCAACTGGCTACGATCATGCTGCCGCATGATTACGTCAACTTCTGGCTCACCGGCGAACGCTGGATGGAATACGGCGACGCCTCGGGCACCGGCTGGCTCGACGTGCGCACGCGCCAATGGTCCTCGTCCATGCTGGCCGCGACGGACCCGACGCGTGACCTGGCTGCATGCCTGCCGCCCCTGGTCGAAGCGGATGCCAGCTTTGTCATCGCGCCGACGATTGCCGACGAACTCGGCCTGCCCCGCAACGTGCGTGTATCGGCGGGCGGCGGCGACAACATGATGGCGGCGATCGGCACTGGCAACGTGGTGGCCGGCGTGTTGAGCATGAGCCTGGGCACCTCCGGCACCTTGTTCGCGTACGCGGACCAACCGGTGGTGAGTGATAGCGGCAGCTGGGCTGCCTTCTGCTCATCGACGGGCGGTTGGCTGCCGCTGATCTGCACCATGAATTGCACGGTTGCCACGGAGAGCGTGGCGCGCGCGTTTGGTTTCAGCAGCCGCGATGGCGATGCGGTGATGGCCGATACCGCGCCCGGCGCCGCCGGCCTGGTGATGCTGCCGTTCTTCAATGGCGAGCGCACGCCGGACATGCCGAACGCCCGCGCCAGCCTGCATGGCGTCGACATGGCCAACCTGACCCGCGGCAACGCTTATCGCGCCGCGATGGAAGGCGCGACCTACGCCTTGCGCAACGGCTACGACGCCTGGCTGACGGCCGGCCTGCACTTCGACGCGATCCGCCTTACCGGTGGCGGCAGCCATAGCGCCGCATGGCGGCAGATGGTCGCCGACATCTTCGAGCTCCCGGTCGATGTACCGGCCCAGGCCGAGGGCGCCGCCTTTGGTGCCGCGCTGCAGGCGCTTTGGGCCCATGACCATGCCAACGGCGGCACGGCGGCGCTGGCCGACCTTGCGCGCGAGCATGTGCTGATCGAGCCGGGGCTTTCGACGCGACCGGACGCCAAGGCCGCCGCGGCCTACCGAAATACCTATGGCCAATTCCTGCGCCACCTGGACGCAGCTGTCTCCTTCTACGCGAATCGTTAATCCACGAACACCGTTTGATGCGTCGCCGACTCCGACGCCCTTACTTCTCGACAAGGATTTGAATCTCATGAGCACTCCTTTCATCGGCAAGCGTGAATACTTCCCCGGTATCGGCAGTATTCCGTTCGAAGGCCGCCAGTCCGATAACCCGCTGGCGTTCAAGTTCTACGACGCCAACAAGAAGATCGGCGACAAGACCATGGCCGAGCACCTGCGCTTCGCGGTCTGCTACTGGCACAGCTTCTGCAACATGGGCCACGATCCGTTCGGTCCGGGCACGCGCCACTATCCGTGGGATGTCGAGACCGCGCCGCTCGCGCGTGCCGAAGCAAAGCTCGACGCAGCGTTCGAATTCTTCACCAAGCTCGGCGTGCCGTATTACTGCTTCCACGACATCGACATGGCACCGGATGCCGATGACGTCGGCGAGTACGAGAAGAACCTCAAGCATATGGTCGCGCTGGCCAAGGAGCGCCAGAGCGCCACTGGCGTCAAGCTGCTGTGGGGCACGGCGAACCTGTTCAGCCACCCCCGCTATATGAACGGTGCGGCGACCAATCCCGATTTCGCGGTGGTATCGCGTGCGGCCGTGCAGATCAAGGCAGCGTTGGACGCCACCGTCGAGCTGGGCGGCAGCAACTACGTGTTCTGGGGTGGTCGCGAAGGCTACGCCTCGCTGCACAACACCAACATGAAGCGCGAGCTGGAACACTTCGCCCGCTTCCTGACCATGGCGCGCGACTACGGCCGCAGCATCGGCTTCAAGGGCAACTTCCTGATCGAGCCCAAGCCGATGGAGCCGATGAACCATCAGTACGACTTCGACTCCGCCACCGTGGCCGGCTTCCTGCAGCAACACGGCCTGGAAAAAGATTTCAAGCTCAACATCGAAGCCAACCATGCCACGCTGGCCGGCCATACCTTCGAGCATGACCTGCAGGTCGCCTCGAATCACGGCCTGCTCGGCAGCATCGACGCCAACCGCGGCAATGCGCAGAACGGCTGGGACACCGACCAGTTCCCGAGCGACTTGTACGACACCGTCGGCGCCATGCTGGTGGTCCTGCGCCAGGGTGGATTGGCACCGGGCGGCCTGAACTTCGATGCCAAGGTGCGGCGCGAATCGACCGACGCCGACGATCTGTTCCTCGCCCACATCGGCGGCATGGATTCGTTCGCGCGCGGCCTGGAAGTCGCCCATTCGCTGTTGACGGCATCGCCGTGGGAGCAGTGGCGCGCCGATCGCTATGCCAGCTTCGACAACGGCCCCGGCCGCGACTTCGAACTGGCCAAGCTCAGCCTGGACGACCTGCGTGCGTTGGCCGTGAAGAACGGCGAGCCAACCCAGCGCAGCGGCAAGCAGGAACGCTACGAGAACCTGATCAACCTGCATTTGTCGCGTTAATGCGGGATGGCGTCTCTCCTCCCTCCCGTGGAGAGACGCCATCAACGGTGAGCCGAGCCATATCAAATCGGTGGTAGGAACCCAGACCACGGCCATGAGAAACCTACCGTATGGATAACGTCTTGTTCGAAAGCACCGTGCCCGCCAAGGCTGAAGAGAACACCCGGCTCATCGTTCAAATCAGTTGCGTCGCCACGCTTGGCGGCTTTCTGTTCGGCTTCGACAGCGGCGTCATCAACGGCACTGTCGAAGGACTGAGCAGGACGTTCCAGGCCAGTTCGACCGTGGTAGGCCTGGTCGTCGCCTCGATGCTGCTGGGCTGCGCACTCGGTGCCTTTTTCGCCGGGCGCGTGTCGGACCTTTGGGGCCGGCGCGCGGTCCTCATCATCTCCTCCGTGCTGTTCCTGCTTTCGGCGCTAGGCGCCGGTGCGGCGGGGACGGCCTTGCTGTTTGTTGCCGCGCGCGTGATGGGCGGTTTCGCCGTCGGTGCCGCCAGCGTCATCGCGCCCGCGTATATCGCGGAAGTCGCACCGGCGCGGTACCGGGGTCGATTGGC
>DASXND010000045.1:0-3562 GCA_036495265.1 Dyella sp. | reverse complement strand
GGAGCTATCGGCGCGCCTGGAAGTATTGGCGCGTCGTGGCAAGGGCCCGCAAAGCCGTGTCCTGAAAGTGGGCGATCTCACCTACAACCTCGACACGCTCACGGTCACCCGCGAAGGCAAGTCGATCCAGCTCAATCCCATTGGCCTGAAGTTGCTGCAGGCGCTGATGGAGGCGAGCCCGTCGGTGGTGACGCGACAGGATCTGGAGCAGCGTGTGTGGGGGGAGGAGTTACCCGACAGCGATTCGCTGCGCGTGCATATCCATGGTCTTCGCGCCGCCATCGACAAACCGTTTGAGAAGCCGCTGATCCACACGCGGCACGGTATCGGATATCGGATGGTCGAGCCGGATGCGGTCCAGGCGTAAGCTCAGGTTTCGCCTGGTCGTCTCGTTCGCGCTGTTTGGCTTTGGCCTCAGCGCGTTGTTTGCGATCGCCGCGCTGAACATCCGCGGTCGCGTGGAAGATCAGTTGGTCAACGCCAGCCTGCTTGACGATGCGCATTGGGCCAACCAGCAGGCCCATGACCACCCGGGTACGCCCAGCGGCTCGCGCCTGCTTACCGGCACTGTGCTTAGCGATCGCACGCTCTACAAGGCGCCGCTCTCGTGGCAGAACCTGCCCAACGGTGTGCACGACATCTTCGAGACCGACGAGGAGGGCCAGCGGCATCACTACAAGCTGGCCGTTTACCACGAAAACGGCATCATCAGCTTTATCCGCTATGACGTGTCGCGCGAGGAGCTGGGCAAGCAGCAGCTACTGGTCAGCGTCATTGGCGCGGTCTTCGTGTTCGGCCTGCTTTCGCTTGCGCTCGGCCTGTGGCTCTCGCGCAAGGTACTGAAGCCAGTCAGCGACCTGGCGCGGCGCCTGCGTGACTTTCGCAAAAACGGCAAGGCGGAGCTGCTGGCGCCGCATTTCGCCGACGACGAAGTGGGCGAGCTGGCGCTGGCGCTGGACGAGTACGCGCAACGGCTCACGGCGATGGTCGAGCGCGATCGCGAATTCAATTCCGATGTAAGCCACGAGTTGCGCACGCCGCTGGCGGTCATCGCCAGCACCACGGAATTGCTGCAGGGCTCGCCCGACCTCACCGATAAGTTGCGCGAGCGCTTGAAGCGCATCGAGCGCGCCTCGCGCCAGGCCACGGAGCTGATCGAGGCGTTGCTGCTGCTATCGCGTGCGGAGCGTCGCGGACCGACGCGCGGCGAGACCACCGATGTGGCGAAGGTGGCGGCTGACGTGATCGAGAGTCAGCGTCCGCAGATGCGTGACAAGCCGCTGGGCGTCGAGCTGATGGTCAAGCAGTCGGTGAGCATCAATGCGCCGGCCTCGGTGCTCTCGGTGGCGCTGACCAATCTGATCGGCAACGCGATCAAATACACCATGGAAGGTATGGTGACGGTTGAAGTGAGCGCCAATCGCATCGAAGTGATCGATACCGGTCCCGGCATCAAGCCGGAGGACGCCGAGCGACTGTTCCAGCGCGGCGTACGTGGTGAAGGCGCGGGCGGCAGCGGCGCGGGACTGGGGTTGGCGATCGTGCGTCGCCTGTGTGAACTGTACGGCTGGGACGTGTCGATGCGGCCACGCACCGACACCAATGGCGCCATCGCCAGCATCGTCTTCGGGTAAGGCCTGAAACCCAGCCCTTTCAAGGTCTTTGGTCAACCTCTGGCAAGACCCGAGACATAGGTAACAGACGTGCCAAAACCTGGGTGACAGCGCAGGGACCCGCCGTTGTAGGAGCGCACCCTGTGCGCGATCACGGTGTTACCGCTCCGTTGGTTTATCACTCGGGCCATCCTTGGCCCTCGCCCTGCGGGCAGCTGGCGCTGTGCAAACCGGCCATCCTGCCGGTTTGTCGCGCACAGGGTGCGCTCCTACAGGGGGTTTTGCCTTTGGCCGTGGGCTTCAGCTCTGGGAATGTCCTTCCGGGCCATTGATGGCCCGGTCAAACGTTCAGAGCGATTCCAGCCAGCCCCACTGGTCGTTGGTCTTGCCCGTGAACAGGCCGAAGAACAACTCCTGCAAACGACGGGTGACGCGGCCAGCCTTGCCGCTGCCGATCTGCTTGCCGTCCACCGAGCGAATCGGCGTGATCTCGGCTGCGGTGCCGCACATCAGCAATTCATCGGCGAGGTAGAGGTATTCGCGCGGGAGATCGCGTTCGACCACTTCGATGCCGTCTTCGCGCGCCAGCGTCTTAAGCGTATCGCGCGTGATGCCGGCGAGAATGGAAGCGCTGGCCGGCGTGGTGTGCAGCACACCGTCGAACACCAGGAACAGGTTCTCGCCAGCACCTTCGCTAAGCAGGCCGCTGGAGGCCAAAGCGATGCCCTCGCCGAAGCCCAGACGGCGAGCCTCGCGCGCGATCAGCTGGCCAGAAAGGTAATTGCCACCGGCTTTGGCGCCAGCGGGAATGGTGTTCGGCGCAAAGCGCTGCCAGCTCGACACGCAGGCGTCGATGCCGTTTTCCAGCGCCTCGGGACCGAGGTAAGGACCCATCGGCCACGCGGCCACGGCCACATCGATCGGCGTTTCGGCCGAGAGACCAAAACCACCTAGGCCGCGATAGGCCACCGGGCGCAGATACGCCGCACTGAGGCCGTTCTTGCGGACAACGTCGCGGCAAGCAGCGGCCAGCTCGTCCTGCGAGTAGGGCAGCGTCATGTCGTAGATCTTGGCCGACTGATACAGACGCTTGAGATGGTCGGTGAGACGGAAGATGGCCGCGCCATCCGGGGTGGCATAGCTGCGGATGCCTTCGAAGACCGAAGACCCGTAATGCAGCGCATGCGCCATGACGTGGGTGGTCGCCTCTGGCCAGGGCTTGATGGCACCGTTCTGCCAGATCCAGTCGGGGTACTGCTGCGCCATGTCTGTTCTCCGGGGAAAATCGCGACATGATAACCCGCAGCGTACCCGGAAGGCTTTGCAGCCTCATCGAGCGGCTTCCGGCCTGGTTGCCAGCACCGGGGTGAGCCGGGTCTAGCGCACTTCAGCCGGGGCTGCGTAGCCAAAGACAACCCGAACGTCGCACGACACTGAAGTGCGCTTCGCGCGCTACCCCACCGCCATCGTTCGCGGCCGTACGCACGATGATTTGCCGATCGTCTGCGGGGCGCGCGGGGGCCACGGCGGGCGCCGAGGCGCTCGCCGGGTCCAGCGAGTGCTCCAGGTTGCCGACGTCGCTGGACTGGGCCGGGGCAGGCGCGGTGTCTTCGGAGGATGTTTCACCCACATCCAATAGCGGACGTTGCATCAGCTCGCTCATGGAGCGGATATCGGCAACGACGGCCTCGCGCCCGTAACCCCCCAAAGCATCAGACCAGCCAGGCGGTTGGGATCGCGCCTGCTGAATGCATCGAGCACGCTCTGGCGCAGTTCGGCCACGCTGGAGGCACATAGAACGGGCGGCGGGGCGCTCGGTGCCGGAGGAAGGCCCGTCGTCGTCACGCCCGGCTTGGCCGCTGCGGCGTCAGCGACTGGTGTGGCCTGCAGTGCTGCGCAAGGCTGATCCGTGAACAGCGGATTGCCATCCTGCCCCACGCAGTGGTGGA
>DASXND010000044.1:0-5557 GCA_036495265.1 Dyella sp. | reverse complement strand
CAGCCCTTGTTGGGACGCCGTATAGTCGAGCGCTGTAGACGCAAGGAGACTTCTCATGAAGGGCGACGCCAAGGTCATCGAGTTCCTCAACAAGGTGCTCTACAACGAGCTGACCGCCATCAACCAGTACTTCCTGCATTTCCGGATGTACAAGAACTGGGGTTACGGCGAACTCGCCGAGCATGAGTACAAGGAATCGATCGAGGAAATGAAGCACGCCGATCATCTGATCGAGCGCATTCTTTTCCTGGATGGGCTGCCGAATCTGCAGCATTTGGGCAAGCTGCGCCTCGGCGAGAATCCGCTGGAATGCTTGAAGGGTGACCTCGAGCTGGAAATGGCGGCAGTGATGGATCTGCGCGAGGCGATTGCCTACAGCGAGGGTGTTGCGGACTACATCAGCCGCGACCTGTTCAAGAACATCCTGCACGACGAAGAAGAGCATATCGACTGGCTGGAAACCCAGTTCAGCCTGGTCAAGGACATCAGCGCCGAGCGGTACTTGCAGAGCAAGATGGACAGCTGAGCGCCTACGGGCAGGCGCAGCCCCGGTGGCCCGCCTGCCCCACGCTTGAAGCGTGGACCCGTTCCTTGACGCTCTTGCCGCCGCACGGCTATACCTTGCCTTTTCCTGGGAAGGCCGTGCATGGCTTCACGCCCACCACCGCGATTCGTGGTTCGGCCGCATGACGCGGCCGGGCAGCGTCGGCGTGTGCTGTGGCTGGGTGCGGCCTGGCTGATCAGCCTGCTGCTGGTGGCGCTGATCGTTGGCGCCACGGTGCGTCGCGCGACGCCGGCCGCCAAGGAGCAACGGCAGCTCAAGGTGCTGACCAACGAAAATGATGATCTCAAGCAACAGGTTGCCAACCTGCAGCGCGCCGAGCAGGTGGGCGATATCGCGACGAAATCGCTGCGGCAGACCCTGGCGGAGCGGGAAGAAGAGATCAACGGCCTGCGCACCGACCTGGGTTTCTATTCGCGCCTGACCGGTGGCGACACCCAGCGCGAGGGCCTCAAGGTGCAGGAAGTGCGCCTGCAGCCGGTGGCCAACTCGCGCGCCTGGAACCTCACCCTGAGCATCACCCAGAACGCCAAGCGCGGTGAGGACGTGACCGGTACCGCCACGATCAGCGTCGAAGGCTTGCGTGGCGACAAGGTGGTCCGGCTCGACTGGCCGGCGCTGGGCGACACCGCCCAGAGCGGCGGCATGGCTTTTCGCTTCAAATACTTCCAGCAGCTGCACGGCACCATTGTGCTGCCCGCCGACTTCCGCCCCACCCGCCTGCTGATCCAGGCCCAGCCGACCGGTGACGAAGCGGTCAGCCGGACGGTCACCTGGGGCGATGCGCTGTCTGGCAACCTCACACCGACCCATGGAGAACAGGATGCTCAACCGTAAACGCCCGGACCGATCGCCCACCAGCCACGACACCAGCCTGATCGCACGCGGCACGGTGATCCGCGGTGATGTGCACTTCAGCGGCGCGCTGCACCTGGATGGCCGGATCGAGGGCGCCGTGCTCGCCGTTGAGGAGCATGCCGTGTTCACGCTGAGCGAGAACGGTGTCGTGCAGGGTGAGATCCGCGTACCGCACGCCATCATCAATGGCGAGGTGCACGGCGACATCCATGCCGGCGAGCGCCTTGAGCTGGCACCCCAGGCGCGCATTACCGGCGATGTGAACTACCGGACGCTGGAAATGGCCGCGGGCGCCCAGGTCAACGGACGCATGAGCCATCTGGCCGCCGACCGGCCGCGGGAGCTTCCTGCACCGCAGCTGGCTGACGTCGAGATGGTGCCGGCCTGATCGCGCTATGCTTGCGCCTTAGCCGCTGTGCCCCCATTAGAACGCCATGGATACCGTCATCCCGTTTCCCACTGTCCCGGACTACCGCAGCGCCGGTGCGCCGCTGGTCTTCACGGAAGCCGCTGCCCGCAAGGTGCACGAGCTGATCGTTGAGGAGGGCAACCCGGAGCTGAAGCTGCGCGTGTACATCACCGGCGGCGGCTGTTCAGGTTTCCAGTACGGATTCACGTTTGACGAGGCCCAGGCCGAGGACGACTTTGCGCTCGACCGGGAAGGGGTCACCCTGCTGGTCGACCCGCTGTCGCTGCAGTACCTGACCGGCGCCGAGATCGACTACTCGGAAAGCCTCAGCGGTTCGCAGTTCGTCATCCGCAACCCCAACGCCAAGAGCACCTGCGGCTGCGGTTCGTCCTTTTCTGCCTGAGCATCGTCACGGCATGGAACGCACCACCTTGCCGCGACTCAATACCTTCGCGGGACTAAGCCTGATTCTGGACCGGGTCGCCGAGCGACGCGACGAGTCGCTGTGGGTGAACGAGCAGGCGAGTTCCGAGCATGCCCGCTACCTGCTGCTGGATGCGCTGGGCCAAACCTACCTGCTGCCCGATCGCGAGGCGCTGCGCTGGCTCGACAGCGGCGAGCGCGAACGCTTGCTGGGCGAGCTCAAGGCGACGTTTTTAGGTTTTGCCGGCGAGCGACCGCATTTCCTGCTGGCCATGGACGACGGCAACCAGGCGACCGAGATGGAAAGCGCGCTCGGCGCGCGCCGCGCCGGCTTGCGCGATGTCGGCTTGCAACTGGCCGCCGACGAGGCGGGCCTGTTCGCCTATGCCAAGGGGCTGGCGCATTGGCAGCGTGAAACACGCTACTGCGCGCACTGTGGCGCACCGGTGATCCTGGTTGCCTCCGGCCACCGCGCACAATGCACCAACGAAGCCTGCGGGCGCGTGCATTTCCCGCGCACCGACGCGGCCGTGATCGTGATCGTGGAACACGAAGGTGCCTGCCTGCTCGGCCGCCAGGCCGGTTGGCCCAAGGGTCGCTATTCCACCCTGGCCGGCTTCGTCGAACCCGGTGAGGCACTGGAAGACGCCGTGCGCCGCGAAGTGGCCGAGGAATCGGGCGTCGTCGTGGGCGAGGTGCGCTATCACTCCTCGCAGCCATGGCCGTTGCCGCAATCGCTGATGGTGGGTTTCACCGCGACGGCCGTGTCGCGCGTGATCCGCCTGCGTGATCACGAGCTGGAAGAGGCGCGCTGGTTTACCCCACAGGACATCGTCGACGGTCTCGCCGACGGCAGCTTCCTGCCCTCGTTGCGACTTTCGGTGTCGTACCAGTTGCTGGCGCATTGGTTGCAGCAGCGCGCGGGGCTCGACCTCGACGCGCTGATCGCGCAGACCAAGCGCTGAGTCCTTCAGCGACCGCTCGCGCGGTCGCTGTGTAAGCCTGTTGTTGTCGCCAAGCTGTCATGGCGCTTGCGCCGTGCTATTCGCTGGCCTTGGCCTACAATGCGGCCACTCAATCGGAGAGCTGCACCCATGGCTGTCAGCCTGCTTACCGCCCTCATCGCACTCGGTCTGGTGCATGTGATGCCACAGCTGGCGCATTGGCGCGGCGATGGCGGCTTCCGCCGCTGGGTGGCGCAGCTGGGGGACACCGGTGGACCGGCGCGTGTCGCGGTGACCCTGGGTGTACCTGTGGCGCTTTGCTCGCTGGCGATCTGGCTGATCAGCCTGGTTCCGGGCGCCGACCTGCTGCGGCTGATCTTTTCGCTGGTGGTGCTGCTGTACTGCTTTGGCCCGCACGCGTTCGAGGCTGACCTGGAAGCGATCCTCAAGGCGCCCGACCAACCCTCGCGGGAGGCTGCCGCACAGGCGCTGTCGGACGATGGTGAACCCGTAGCGTGGCACGCCGTTGCCCTGGGCGAGGCGACGGCTTATGCGGCGCTGCGCCGTCGCTTCGGCGTCTTGCTGTGGTTTTTCCTGTTGGGCCCTGCGGGTGCGCTGCTCTATCGCCTGGCGCAGACCTTGGGCCGCGACCAAACCCTGCGTGTGGATCCACAGGCACGCGCCTCTGCACACGCCTTCGCCAACATGGCCGACTGGCTGCCCGCGCAGTTGATGGTGTTCACGCTGGCCCTGGTTGGGCATTGGGATGCGGTGATCGGTGCGTGGAAGCGCTGGCACCAGCAACAGCCGCCGCGTAGCTGGTATGTGGAAGGCCCGGGCTTTCTGGGCGCCGCGGCGCGGGCGGATGTGCAGGTTGATATCGAGGCGGGTGATGGGTATGCCGAGGAACGCTTCGATCCGATCGCCGAGCTGATTCGGTTGCGTGGTGCGTTGCTGCGTGCGTTGCTGGCGTGGCTTAGCGTGGTGGCGGTGATTGTGTTGGCTGGGTGGATGAGTTGAGTCTCTAGTCCCGTCATTCCAGCGAAAGCTGGGTTTTCAACAGCCGAAGGGCTGGTCATCCAGCGTCTTCCCTGCCTTCCATCTGTCGCAAAGTCACTGGATCCCAGCTTTCGCTGGAATGACGATTTTGGTTGCAGGACGGATTCGGTTGGGTGGATGAGTTGAGCGTTTCGGCGCGTTGATCGCGCACAGGGTGCGCTCCTACAACAGCGTCGCTACTGTCGGGACCCGATGCGAGCTCAGGCGAAGTCTCCGCGTAGTTCGCGGACGCGCGCCTCCAAAGCCTCCGTGCGCGCCTCGGCCGGCGCCATCGGTGCGCCTGCCACTAGCTCTACGCGGGCGCGAAAGCGGCGCGGCAGGCGTGCGCGATGCAACATCGAATCGCGGCGGCTCCATACGCTGCCCCATAGGCCACGTAGCGCCAGCGGCACTACCGGTACGGGGCGACGTTCGAGGATGCGCGCGACGCCTTGTCGGAAAGGTGCGATGTCGCCGTCAAGGGTCAGGCCACCTTCCGGAAAGATGCATACCAACTCGCCGTCCGCCAGCGCCGCATCCACGTCGTCATAAGCGCGCTGCAAGACTTCGGGATCTTCCTTGTGTCCTGCGATGGGAATTGCCTTGGCGGTGTGGAACACGAACTTCAGTACCGGAATATTGAAGATCTTGTAGTACATGACGAAGCGTGCGGGGCGGCGCAGGTTGGCCATCAGCAACAGCGGGTCCATGAAGCTGACGTGGTTGCACACCAGCAGCGCCGGGCCTTCTTCCGGAATCTGGTCCAGGCCATCCACGCGCACGCGATACAAGATGTTCACCAGCACCCAGGTGATGAACCGCATCAAAAACTCGGGCACCAGGGTAAAGATATAGACGGCCACAACCACGTTGAGCACGGCGGCGGCCAGGAAGATCTGCACCGCCGTAAGCCCCAGCGCGCCCAGGGCCAGCCCGAAACCGGCCGCCAGGCAGATCAGCAAGGCGTTGAGAATATTGTTGCCGGCAATGACGCGAGACAGGCGATCGCGTGGCGTACGCGCCTGCACATAGGCAAACAGCGGCACCACGTAAAACCCGGCGAATACGCCGATCAAGGCGAGATCGAGCGCGATGCGCCAACTGCCCGCGCCGGCCAGGAAGGCCCGCCAATCCAACCCATGCACGGCAGCGACGCCAGGGTGCGCCGCGTAAAGATCGATGCCGAAGGCGGTGAGACCGAAGGCGCCCAGCGGCACCAGGCCCACTTCAACCCGTCGCCCGGACATGCGTTCGCACAGCAACGAACCCACGCCGGTGCCGAGCGAGAACAAGGTCAGCACCAAGGTGTTTACGGAACCGTCG
>DASXND010000043.1:0-10687 GCA_036495265.1 Dyella sp. | reverse complement strand
GGCGGAATTCATTCGCGCGTTCTTCGAGCGTGACTTCGAGATGCGCTTTCGCCCCAGCTACTTCCCCTTCACCGAACCTTCGGCCGAAGTGGACATCCGTTGGGATGCCGAAGACGGCAGCACGCGCTGGCTCGAGGTGCTCGGCTGCGGCATGGTGCATCCGAACGTGCTGCGCAATTGCGGCATCGATCCGGAGCGCTACACCGGCTTCGCCTTCGGTCTGGGCGTTGAGCGTTTTGCGATGCTGCGTTACGGCGTCTCCGATCTGCGCGCGTTCTTCGAGAACGATCTGCGCTTCCTCAAGCAGTTCGCTTAAATCGCGCCAGGAATCGATACGCATGAAATTCTCCGAGAACTGGCTGCGCGAACTGGTCGAAATCCAGGCGGACCGCGCGGTACTGGCGCACGCGCTGACCATGGCTGGGCTGGAAGTGGAAGAACTCACGCCATTGGGTGAAGGCCTGGACGGCGTCGTGGTGGCTGAAATCATTGGTGCGGAAAAGCATCCGGAAGCCGATCGCCTGCAGGTGTGCAAGGTGAGCGTGGGGCAGGGCGAGCCGTTGCAGATCGTCTGTGGCGCGCCGAACGCGCGCGTAGGCCTCAAGGTGCCGCTCGCTACAGTGGGCGCGACTTTGCCCGGCGGTATCGCCATCAAGGCGGCCAAGCTGCGTGGCGTGGAGTCGTTCGGCATGCTGTGTTCGGCCAAGGAGCTGGGCATCGATGCCGATGCTTCGGGCTTGCTGGAACTGCCTGCCGACGCGCCTGTAGGCCGGCCGCTTGCTGCCTATCTGGGCCTGCCCGATGCCAGCATCGAACTGAAGCTCACGCCGAATCGCCCGGACTGTCTCGGCCTGTTTGGCCTGGCCCACGACGTAGCGGCCTTGTTCGGAAGCCACGTAAAGGTTGGTGAGCAGTCGGCGGCACCGGTAAGCAGCGATGCGCTCCGTGGTATCCGCCTCGAGGCCGGCGCCGATGCGCCGCGTTATCTCGGTCGTATCGTCGAAGGCATCGACCCGAAGGCGCACACGCCGCTGTGGCTGGCCGAACGTTTGCGTCGTGCGGGACTGCGCCCGATCAGCGCCGTGGTCGACGTCACCAACTACGTGATGCTGGAGCTTGGGCAGCCGCTGCATGCCTTCGACAACGACAAGCTGCACGGCGACATCGTGGTGCGCCACGCGCGGGCAGGCGAAACGCTGAAGTTGCTTGACGGTTCCGAAGCAAAGCTCGATGAAGGCTTCGTATTGATCGCCGACGAGCAGAACAGCCTGGCCGTCGCGGGCGTGATGGGCGGCTTCGATTCGCGCGTCACCGACGACACGCACAACATCTTCTTCGAAGCGGCCCATTTCGCTCCCGCAGCGATCATGGGCCGTGCGCGCAAGCTCGGCATGCATACGGATGCCTCACATCGCTTCGAGCGTGGTGTCGATCCGGCCTTGCCGCGTCGTGCACTTGAGCGCGCTACCGAACTATTGCTGTCCATCGCCGGCGGCAAGGCGGGCCCCGTGCTGGCGGCGGAAAACCTCGCTGACCTGCCCAAGCCTGCCACCGTGGTGTTGCGTCGCGCGCGCCTCAAGCGCGTGCTGGGTATCGAGGTGGCTGATGCCGAAGTGGCGCGCATTTTCACCGCGCTCGGCATGCAGGTGGTGTCGCAGGCGGACGGCTGGCAGGTCACCGCGCCGAGCAGTCGCTTCGACATCGAGCGCGAGGAAGACCTGATCGAAGAGGTCGCCCGCATCCACGGCTACGACAATATCCCCACCCATACGCCGGCCGGTGCGCTGACGTTGGCGGCGGAGCCGGAAGGCCGTCTCAACGAATTGGCCGTACGCGAGCAGCTGGCTGCGCGCGGTTACTACGAGGCGGTCAATCTCGCCTTCGTCGGCAACGACCTGCTACAGCGCTGGGGCATGACCGAGCAGTTGGTGGCGCTAGCTAATCCGCTGTCGGCCGACCTGGCGGTGATGCGTCCCTCACTGCTGCCAGGCCTGATCGAGGCCTTGTCGCACAATCGTGCGCGCCAGCAGGAACGTGTGCGCCTGTTCGAACTGGGCCGTACGTTCCAGATCGCACCGGCAGCGGCGGCCAGTAAAGAGGCGCCGACCGAAACTCCATCCCTGGCCATCGTGGCCTGCGGTACGGCTCATCCCGAGCAGTGGGGCGAAGCCACCCGTACGTTGGACTTCCATGACCTCAAGGGCGACCTCGATGCCCTGATCGCCTGGGGCGGTGAGCCGCAGCGCTGGGCCGTCCATGCCGATGGCTTGCCCGGCTGGCTGCATCCGGGGCGTGGCGCCCGGGTGACCCGCGATGGCGTGACGGCGGGTTACCTGGGTGCGCTGCACCCCCAGCTGGCCAAGGTCCTGGACCTCGGTGCCGATGTCCACGTGCTGGAGCTGGCGCTGGATCCCGTGCTGGCGCGTCGCCTGCCCGAGGCAAAGCCGGTGCCTCGCTTCCCCTCGGTTCGCCGCGATATCGCCATGGACCTGCCGGAGGCGGTCAGCTGGTCACAGATTGAGCAGGTCATCCGGGCCACCCTGGGCGGGCAACTCAAAGAGCTGCGCCTGTTCGACCGTTACAGCGGCAAGGGGGTCGAAGCAGGCCGAAAGAGTCTCGCTATGGGCTTGATTTTGCAGGACGATTCACGCACGCTTACTGACGACGACGCGGACCGTTATGTACGTGAAGCGGTCGCTGCGTTGGAGATGGCATGCAAGGCAAGATTGCGAGGGTGAAATGGCGCTGACCAAAGCGGAGATGGCAGAGCGCCTTTTTCTCGAAGTGGGCCTCAACAAGCGTGAGGCAAAAGAATTCGTGGACGCCTATTTCGAGGTGGTCCGCGAGGCGTTGGAAAAGGGTGAGCAGGTCAAGCTGTCCGGTTTCGGCAATTTCGACCTGCGACAGAAGAACCAGCGACCGGGGCGTAATCCCAAGACGGGTGAGGAAATTCCCATTTCCGCACGCCGCGTGGTGACGTTCCGACCGGGTCAGAAACTCAAGGTGCGAGTCGAGGGCTATGCTGGACCAAGGGAATAACACCGAACTTCCGGCCATTCCGGCAAAGCGCTACTTCACCATCGGTGAGGTCAGCGAACTGTGCGGCGTGAAGCCCCACGTACTGCGCTACTGGGAGCAGGAATTTCCCGCGCTCAATCCGGTCAAGCGCCGCGGCAACCGTCGTTATTACCAGCGCCATGATGTGCTGATGATCCGGCAGATCCGTGGCCTTCTTTACGACGAAGGCTTCACCATCACCGGTGCGCGTGCCCGTCTGGAAGGTCCGCAGGCACGCATGGAGTCGAGCATTTCCCACCAGATCGTGCGCCAGGTGCGCATGGAGCTGGAAGAAGTGCTTGCTTTGCTGCGTCGCTGAGTACGAATCGTCTTTAATGACTTCCGGTGCTACCCGCTGAGCTGGTAGACTCGTCGACTTGCCGCATCGTCGGGGCGTAGCGCAGCCTGGTAGCGCATCTGCCTGGGGGGCAGAGGGTCGTGGGTTCGAATCCCGCCGTCCCGACCAATTCGGCAACTGAATAAAGAAAACGGCGCCCTTGGGCGCCGTTTTTGTTTCTGCGTGGTGATGCCTGGCCGCGTTCACCGTGGTGGCAGTGGGTTATCCCATCAACTGTTGCTGGCGGCTGTTGCGCTCAGGCGCTCGAAGTAGCTGGTCAGGGTGGCCGCCACGATGGCCATGACCGCGGGCGGATCCAGCGAGGGATCATCGAACAGCATTTCCAGCGCGGCGTAGGCCGTGCCATCGGCGACGCGGCTGATGAGTTCAAGCTGCGCCACATCGATGTGTGGAAATACCCGGCTCAAGCGCTGCGTGGTCTGGGCGGTGACTTCGCGGGCCGATGCCAGCCGCACATCCTGCAGTGCGGGCACGGCACGCAGCGCGCGCAGGATCCACATGCCGCCCTTGGTCTCCTGCGTGACCCGGTAGGTCTCGAGCAGCAGTCCGGTTAGTGCCTGTTCCAGCGCGAGGCCATTGCCACGAAACACCGACGGCGTGAGCCAGCGGGCGATAAGTGCGTTCTGCTGCACCATCAGGCGACGGCCAAGCTCGTGCAGCAGGGCGTACTTGTTGGGGAAGTAGCGATACAGCGCCGGCGGCGACAAACCCGCCCGCTCGCAAACCATATTGGTCGAGAGCCGCTCGAAGCCCACTTCGGTGAGGATTTGCGCGGTGACGGCCAACAGATGCTCGTAGGTCTCGGCGGCGCGCGTTTGCGCCGGGCGCAGCTTGGGCGCGAGCTCGGGTGCGGGGAGCTTGGTGCGGCGAGAGCGGGGCGATGTGGAGGGCACGATCGGCATCCGGGGGAGGGTATTGTCGAAATTATAGTCATAACTATACGATAGCGATAACTACCTTATTCGAGCCGAGCCCCGATGCCTGTCGCTACACCAGCCGCCGCCTCTGCCCACGCCCCATGCCTGGTGCTTGCTGTCGACCTGGGTACCTCGGGCTGCAAGTGCGCCCTGGTGGGATTGGATGGCGTGGTGCATGCCTGGGCGTTTCGTCCGGTGGAGCTGCACCTGGTTGGCGACGGCGGCGTGGAACAGGACCCGCAGGACTGGTGGGAGGCCTTCCTTGGGGCCGCACGGGAACTGCTGGCCCCGGAAAACGGACGTCGCCGCCAGGTGGTGGCCGTGTGCTGCTCGTCGTTCGGCGAGTGCACGGTGCCAGTGGATGCCGAGGGACGCGCACTGGCGCGCGCGATGCTTTGGTGCGACATGCGCGGGGCACAGGCCATTCGCCGTCGTGCGCGTGGCGGCTTGCTGAGCGTCCAGGGTTACGGTCCGCTCAAGCTGGCGCGCTGGTTGCGCCTGACGGGCGGCGCACCGTCGCTGTCGGGCAAGGATTCGGCGGGGCATCTTGCATGGCTGCACGATCATCACCAGCCGCTGGTCGAGCGCACGCACAAATTCCTCAACGCGCTCGATTTCATGAATCTGCGCTTGACTGGCCGTTTTTGTTCCACCCACGACTCCGCGCTCACCACCTGGGCCACGGACAATCGTGACCTGTCCAAGGTGCGCTATGACGCCGGTCTGCTGAAGGCGCTCGGCCTGAGCGGCGACAAGCTGCCCGAGATAGTGCATTCGACCGACGTGATCGGCACCTTGCTGCCATCCGTCGCCGCACTATTGGGGCTGGCACCAGGCACACGCGTGATCGCCGGAGCGGTCGATAATTCGGCGGCCGCGATTGGCGCGGGCACCGTACGCGACGGCGAGCTGCACCTGTATCTCGGTACGTCTTCCTGGCTCGGCGCGCATATTCCAGAAAAGCGCACCGACCTGGGCTCGTTCGTGGCCTCGCTGCCTTGCGCGCAAAAAGACCGCTATCTGGCCATGGCGATGCAGTCGGCCGCCTGCGGTAACCTGGCGTTCCTGCGTGACCGCATCCTGTTCCACCCCGACGAGTTGTTGAGCGACGACATGCGTCCGGACGTCTATCAGGTACTCGACCGTATCGCCGAACGCGTGCCGCCGGGTTCGCGCGGCCTGATCTATACGCCCTGGCTGTTTGGCGAGCGCACGCCGGTCGACGACAAGACGCTGCGCGCTGGCTTGTTCAACCTGTCACTGGAGCACACGCGCGAGGACGTGATCCGCGCCTTCCTCGAAGGCGTAGCATTGAACACGCGCTGGATGCTTGAGCCGATGCTGCGTTTCATCCGCGGTCAACGCGGCGCGACCATGACCGTGGTGGGCGGCGGCGGCCAGTCGGCGGTGTGGTGCCAGATGATCGCCGACGTTACCGGCATGGTGGTGCGCCAGCCGCAGGCGCCGATCCAGGCGAATGCCCTGGGTGCCGCCTTTATCGCCGGTGTGGCCCTGGGCGAGCTGAACTACGCTGACGTGCCAGCGCTGTGTCGCCATCGCCAGCAGTTCGAACCGCGCGAGTCGATGCGCGGGCTCTACGACGAGAGCTTCGCCACCTTCAAGGAACTGCATCGGCGGCTCGCGCCGATGTATCGCCGTATCAACCGCAACAAGGAGGCGCCCCGATGAGATTCCAGGCCGAACGCCAGTGCGTGGTCGAGATCAGCAGGAAACTGGCTGACCGTGGCTACTTCGCCGCCACCGGCGGCAATCTCGCGCTGCGCATCGATGACGAACACATGGCGGTCACGCCGTCGGCCACCGATTACCAGCGCATGCTGGCGACGGATGTATGCGTGCTGCGCCTGGACGACCTGCGCAAGGTGGAAGGCGATCGCAAGCCATCGGTGGAAACAGGCATGCATGCGCAAGTGCTGCGCGCGCGGCGCGATTGCCATGCCAGTGTGCATACACATCAACCGGCGGCCAGTGCGTGCACGCTGCTCGGAAAGGCTTTAGTGGTTGATGACCAGCGCCGTGTGCTGTTGGGCGCGGAAGTGCCTGTGGTTGGCTACGCGCCTTCTGGCACCAGCTGGTTGTCGAACAAACTGCGGCGCGCGCTGCGCCCGGACGTGAATGCCTACCTGCTGCGCACCCACGGTGCGATCTGTTGCGGCGCATCCATCGAGGCAGCGCTGCAGGCCATTGTCGCGCTCGAGGCGCTGGCGCAGGAGCAGTTGCGCGCTCGCATTGCGGCGCGCGCATCCACCAACCTCGCGCTGCAGCATTTGCTCGCCACTCTCGACGATCACCCGGTCCAGGACTTACACGCATGAATATCACCCGTGCTTCCATCGAGCCGCCTGTGGGCAGCGCCATCTCGCAATGGCCGGACACCGATACGCTGTATCGCCGCTTCGATGCCTTGGTCAACCAGCCCATGCGTCCGATCCGGCGCGAGGCCATGGCCAAGGTGATGGACTACTTCGAGCAGCGTTGCCAAGGTTCCAGGCGCTTGGCCGAGCAGGCCAAGCAAGTGATTCCCGGCGGCGTGCAGCACAACCTCGCGTTCAATCTGCCGTTCCCGCTGGCCATTGCCGACGCCAACGGCGCGCACATGACGGATGTGGATGGCAATCGCTACATCGATTTCCTGCAAGCCGGCGGCCCGACCTTGCTGGGTTCCAATGACCCGACGGTGCGCGCCAAAGTATTCGAGCTGCTTGAGCACTGCGGACCCACCACCGGTTTGCTGCACGAATACGAAGTGAAGTTGGCCGAGCTCGTCTGCGAGCTGATGCCGGGCATCGACATGTTGCGCATGGCGGGATCGGGCACCGAGGCGGTCATGGGCGCCATCCGCCTGGCGCGTGCCTATACCGGTCGCAAACGCGTGATCAAGATCGGCGGTGGTTATCACGGCTGGAGCGACTCGATGGTCTATGGCATGCGCCTGCCCAAGACGGGGCGCATGGAAGCGGTGGGCATTCCGCGTGGCGCCACGGCGAACACGCAGGAAAGCCTGCCCAACGACCTGGAAGCGATCCGCCGCAAGCTGCGTTGGAACCGCCTGCGTGGCGGTACCGCGGCGGTGATCGTCGAGCCGTTCGGGCCCGAAAGCGGTACGCGGCCGGTGCCCAAGGACTTCAACGCCCAGCTGCGCAGGCTGTGCGACGAGTTCGGTGCCTTGCTGATCTTCGACGAAGTCGTGACGGGATTTCGTGCCGGCCTGGGCGGTGCGCAGGCCTATTTCGGCGTGACGCCGGATCTCACCGTGCTCGGCAAATGCCTGACCGGTGGCTACCCGATGTCAGGCGGAATCGGCGGGCGGCGCGACATCATGATGATGTTGGTGGGCGGCATCGGCACCACGGCCAAGCGTGCGTTCGTCGGCGGCACGCTGACGGCCAATCCGCTGTCCTGCGCGGCGGGATATTACGCGCTGAAGGAAATCCAGCGTACCGATGCCGCGGTGAAGGCCGGGCGCGCGGGCGATCGCCTGCGTCATGGCTTGGACCAGATCATTGAGCGCCTGGGGCTGCCCTTTGTGGCGTACAACATGGGCTCGATCGTGCACCTGCAGACTTCCGGCGTGATGTTGCTGGACACCAGCAGCCTGCTCAAGCTGGTGCGGCTGAAGGATGAAGCCAAGCGTCGCAAGCACATGATGGAAGAAATGGGCGCGGCCTATACCGCGCATGGTTTGATCACGCTCGCCGGCAGCCGGATCTATACCAGCCTCGCCGACACCGACGAGATCGTCGACGAGGCGTTGAACCGCTTCGAAGACGTGTTGAAACTGGTGTGACGCCCATGAACCTTTCCCACCTGCTTGACGAAGCTTGCCAGCGCCTGCATGACCGCCACCTGCTGGGCACGGACGGCAGCATGTCGATGCGCCTGCCTGGCGAAGCGGTCATGTTGCTGCGTGCCGCCGATGCCGATGGCGGCAGCCTGGTGCCGGTACCGTTCGCCAAGGCGCAGGGCGACGCCGCGGTGCATGCCGCGATCTATCTCGCCCGCGCGGATGTTGGTGCGATCGGGCTGGGCGGTGGCGCGTTCGGACGTACCCTGGCCGGTTTCGGCGGTGGCTTGCCACAGGTCTTCGACGAACAAGCGCGACATCTCGGCCGCACTACCGTGCCCTTGCGCGCCATCGGCGCGGACTTGCGTACGGATGCGAAGCGTTGTCTCGCGAAGGGCGGCAACCTGTGGGTCTGCGGACGGCGCGTGGCGATTCTGGGCACGACCGAACAGCGATTGGTGCTCAACGCGGAACTGGCCGAGAAGTGCATCAAGGCCTATGTGATGGCGGCGGGCACCGGTGATCCGGTGCATACGCTGCCGTGGTGGGTCTGCTACATCGCTAACGGCCGCTTGCATAAAGACCAGGCGCGCGCGGCCACGCGTATGGCGTCGGGGCTCAAGCCGGAAGAATCGATCGGTTACTAGGGGGCAGCATGCATCGCGACGACGTCTGTATTTGCCGGGTACGTCCATGAATAAGCCCGTTTCAACGAACTTCCGTCGTTCCGAAGTGATCGCGGCGCTGCTGCTCGGTTGCGTGGCGCTGATGATGCTGGGGCTGCAGCCGGTCCTGCTGGGCGAGTTGGTGACGCAGCGAAGAATCTCGCTGGAAGGCGTGGGTGTGGTCGCCATGGGCGAGATCTTCGCGCTTGGCGTTGGCGTGATCCTCGTCGAAAAATGGCTGCCGCTGGGATATCTCCGCCACACGACGGCGCTCGCCAGCCTGCTGCTGGCTGGCGTCAACCTGCTGACGCCATTGGCTCACGGTGACCTCGCCTGCGCGTTGATGCGCATAGCGGCCGGACTGCTGGCGGCCGGTTTGTTCGGGATCACGGCCATGGTGATCGTGCGCTCGATCAAGCCTGATCGGCTCGCTGGCATTTTTCTCACCTTGCAGACGCTGGCCCAGGCGCTGGTGGCCTTGTTGCTGGCGCGCTGGTTGATGCCTTATGTCGGCTGGCAGACGGGCTTCGTCACGCTGGCCGTGCTGTCGCTGCTGCCGCTGCTCTTGCTGCGCTGGCTGCCCATGCGGCTGGGCTTGCATGAGGAGGCGATCACGCCCTCGGTGGTGTCGCTTCGCGGTTTCCTGGCGCTACTGGTGCCATTCGCGCATCTGTGCGCGGTGGGTACGCTTTGGGCCTATATGGAGCCGCTGGGGCAGGCGGCCGGATTCACTGCAAGCAACGCGCAGGTGCTGGTGGCACTGGTGCTGGCGATGCAACTGATTGGCGGCAGCGTGGCTTCCGCCGTGGTGCGCTGGTGGCGGGCGCCGTATGTGCTGGTGGCTGGCGCCGTGTTGTTCGCCGCCATCGGCGTGGCCATCCATGGTTTGGCCGCAGGCAATACGCTGATGTTTGCCGTGCTGAGCGGCGTATTCGGATTTGGATGGCTATTCCTGATGCCGTTCCATATCCGCCTGGCGTTCGACGTTGATCCGCAAGGACGCGTCGCCATGCTCGTGCCGGCTGCCCAATTGCTGGGCAGCGCCTTTGGTCCCTTGACGGCCTCCTTCAGCATCAGCGGCAATGACGTGGGGCATGTGCCGCTGGTGGCTACGGGCTTCGCCTTGCTGGTGGCAGCGTCCCTGCTGGCGCTGCGGCTCCGCGCACCGGCGGCATCGCTTAACCCTACCGGCGCGAGTCCAGAGTAGTCCGTTGCGCAAAAGAAAACGGCGCCGCGAGGGCGCCGTTTTCTACCGTTGGCGCGGGACTCAGTAGAGTACGCGACTGCGCAGCGTACCTGGGATGGCGGCCAGCTGGTCTTTCAACGCGCCAGACTGCTTCTCGTCGGCGGCGACATCGATGACCACATAGCCGACCTCACTATCGGTCTGCAGGAACTGGGCGTCGATATTGATATTGCCGCTGGAGAACAGTTCGTTGATGCGCGAGAGCGTGCCCGGCACGTTGCGATGGATGTGCAGCACGCGGCGACTGTGCGGGTGTTCGGGCAGGGATACTTCGGGGAAGTTCACCGCGGACAAGGTCGAGCCATTGTCGCTGTAGCGCACCAGCTTGGCCGCCACTTCGATACCGATATTGTCCTGCGCTTCCAGCGTGCTGCCGCCGATATGCGGCGTCAGGATGACGTTGTCCATGCCGACCAGGGGCGATACAAAGGCATCGTCGTTACCCTTGGGCTCCACCGGGAACACGTCGACGGCGGCGCCGAAAAGATGGCCGGAACGTAGCGAGGCGGCCAGCGCATCGATATCCACCACGGTGCCGCGCGAGGCGTTGATCAGCAGCGAGCCTTGACGCATGCGCGACAGCTCGTCTGCACCAATCATCATGCGCGTAGCGGCCGTTTCGGGGACGTGCAGGGTGAC
>DASXND010000042.1:0-7143 GCA_036495265.1 Dyella sp. | reverse complement strand
TGCCTGTGACGCCGGGGCGTCTCAGAGGATGTAGACGAACATGAACAGGCCCAGCCACACCACGTCGACGAAGTGCCAGTACCAGGCCACCGCCTCGAAGGCGAAGTGGTGATCCTTGCTGAAATGGCCCTTGGCCACACGCAGCCAGATGATCGCCAGCATGATCGTGCCCAAGGTCACATGCATGCCGTGGAAGCCGGTAAGCATGAAGAAGGTCGAACCATAGACGCCGCTACGCAGGGTCAGGTTGAGTTCGCGATAGGCCTCCATGTACTCGTGCGCCTGGAAGTACAGGAAGGTGGCGCCCAGCAACACGGTGAGACCGAGGAACAACAGGATCTTGCCGCGATGGCCGACCTTCAGCGCATGGTGCGCAATGGTCACCGTCACGCTGGAGGACAGCAGGATCAGCGTGTTCAGCAGCGGCAGGCCCCAGGGAGCCACGGTCTGAAAGTCACCGCCGACATGACCCGGGCCGGTATTGCTGCCCCAGGCCGCCGTGTAGTCGTTCCACAGGAACTGATGGGTCAGCACACCGTGACCTTCACCGCCCAGCCACGGCACGGCGAACATGCGGGCATAGAACAGCGCGCCGAAGAAGGCGCCGAAGAACATCACTTCGGAGAAGATGAACCACATCATGCCCATGCGGAACGAGCGATCCACCTGGCTGTTGTAGCGGCCCGCCAATGATTCGCGGATCACCGAGCGGAACCAGCCGAAGAACATCAGCAGGATGCCGACGAAACCAATCGTCAGCATGGTCTTGCCGAAGCTCGCCTCACCCGGAGGTGCATTCAGCCAGTGCGCGGCACCGAACACGGTGACGAACATGACGACGGCGGCCACGATCGGCCAATAGCTCTTGGCCGGTACGAAATAAGCGTCTTGCTGCTGACCCATGGTGAGACCCCGTGGATTTCTCTTGTTTACTTCCGCCCCCGCCCAACTGTGCGGGGAACTTCAACCCGCAGCGCCTCACCGGCGCCACGGAGGTGAGCGATTGCGCTAACGCGTTACGAGTAATGCAGCCCTTGCAGGATCGAGAGCAGGAACAGCGCCACGGCGATGGCACCGACCACCAGGGCGGTGCGTCGCACGCCCTTCTGGCGCGCTTCCTTGATCAGATCGTTCGACAGCTGCTTCATCTAATGCGCTTCCCGCCCGCCCCGGCCAAGGCCGGAGCGGTAGTCATGGATCAATCTTCGACGTGGCCGTGAGCCAGATCGTAATCATGGATCACGGGCGGCACATCGAAGGTGTGGTGCGGGGCCGGCGACGGCACGGTCCATTCCAGGCCCTTGGCACCTTCCCATACACGGTCGGTGGCCTTCTTCTTGGAGAACCACAGCGCGTGGACGATCACGCCGAGGAAGATCAGCTGCGAGGCGCCGAACAGGAAACCGCCGATGGAGCTGATCATATTGAAGTTGGCGAACGCGACGTTGTAGTCCGGGATGCGGCGCGGCATGCCGGCCAGACCCAGGAAGTGCTGCGGGAAGAACAACACGTTCACCCAGATCACGCTGTTCCAGAAATGGATCTTGCCCCACGTCTCGGAATACATGTGGCCGGTCCACTTCGGCAGCCAGTAGTACGTCGCGGCGATGATCGCGAAAATCGCACCGGTCACCAGCACGTAGTGGAAATGCGCCACCACGAAGTAGGTGTCGTGGTACTGGAAGTCGGCCGGAGCCAGCGCCAGCATCAGGCCGGAGAAGCCGCCGATGGTGAACAGGATCACGAAGGCAATCGCGAACAGCATCGGGGTCTCGAAGGTCATCGAGCCGCCCCACATGGTGCTGACCCAGTTGAACACCTTCACGCCCGTCGGCACCGCGATCAGCATCGTCGCGTACATGAAGAAGATCTCGCCGCCCAGCGGCAGACCCACCGCGAACATGTGGTGCGCCCACACGATGAACGACAGGAAGGCGATCGAGGCAATCGCGAACACCATCGCCTTGTAGCCGAAGATCGGCTTGCGCGCGAAGGTCGGGATGATCTCTGAGACCAGGCCAAAGGCCGGCAGGATCATGATGTAGACCTCGGGGTGACCGAAGAACCAGAAGATGTGCTGGAACAGGATCGGGTCACCGCCACCGGCGGCATTGAAGAAGTTGGTGCCGAAATACTTGTCGGTGAGCAGCATGGTCACTGCACCGGCCAGCACCGGCATCACCGCGATCAGCAGGAACGCCGTGATCAGCCAGCTCCACACGAACACCGGCATCTTCAGCAGATCCATGCCCGGCGCACGCATATTGAGGATGGTCGCGATGATATTGATCGCGCCCATGATCGAGCTGATACCCATCAAGTGGACGGCGAACACCACGTAGGCGGTCGAGCTGCCCTGCAGCGACAGCGGCGGGTACATGGTCCAGCCACCGGCAGGGCCGCCGCCCGGCAGGAACAAGGTGGACAGCAGCAGCGCGAACGCGAACGGCAGAATCCAGAACGACAGGTTGTTCATGCGCGGCAACGCCATGTCCGGCGCACCGACCATCAGCGGAATCATCCAGTTGCCCAGGCCGACGAAGGCCGGCATGACCGCGCCGAAGATCATGACCAGCGCATGCATCGTGGTCATTTCATTGAAGAAGTACGGCTGCACCAGCTGCAGGCCGGGCTTGAACAGTTCGGCGCGGATCACCATGGCGAAGCTGCCGCCGATGAAGAACATCAGCAGCGAGAAAACCAGGTACAGGGTGCCGATGTCCTTGTGGTTCGTGGACATGCACCAGCGGACGAAGAAGTTCTTCGGCGCGCCGTGATGATCGTCGTGGTGGTCGTGAGTGGCTGCGTGAGCCATGGCCTTGCACCTCTACCTAAATGCGGAAACGGTTAAGCGGGCTGACGAATCAGCCCTGGTGGCCCTGAGCAACAGGTGCGTCGGGTGCAATCTGCGCCGTGCTCGGCGTGGCCGCAGTCGAGGCAGCCGCCGGAGCAGCCGGCGCCGGCTGCTTGGCCTGCGCTTCCTTGTCGGCCAGCCACTTCTCGAACTCTTCCTTCGGCAGGGCCTTCACCACGATCGGCATGAAGCCGTGATCCTGGCCGCACAGCTCGGCGCACTGGCCACGGTACACACCCGGCTCGATGATATTGGTCCAGGCCGCATTGACGATGCCCGGGATGGCGTCCATCTTCCAGCCGAGCGCAGGCACCCACCAGGAGTGGATCACGTCGCCAGCGGTGATCACGAAGCGGATCTTGACGCCGACCGGCACCACCAGCGGCTCATCCACATTGATGAGGTAGGTGTTGACGCCGTCCACCTTCACCGCGCTCGGATCGAGGCCCGAGTTCAGCTGACGCGTCTCGTCGCTCTCGCGATCCAGCTTGGACATGAAGCCGACCTTGTCGATCGCCTTGCCCTGGTAGTCGACGTAGTCGTAACGCCACTTCCACTGATAGCCGGTGACCTTCACCGTCATCTGCGAGCCGGTGGTGTCGGAGAACGTACGCAGACCGCCGGTGGCCAGATAGGCCAGCACGATCAGGATGACCACCGGGATGGTGGTCCAGATGATCTCGAGCGTGGTGTTGTGCGACCACTTCTCGGCCACCGCACCGCGCGATTTGCGGAAACGGAACATGGCGATGAACATCGCGCCGAACACCAGGATGCCGATGACGACGCAGACACCGAGCGCGACGTTATTGAGGAAGTACGGCACCGGCGACCACGTGGACGCGCCACGCGTCATGTTCAACTGGCCCGGCTGAGGGTTGGCCATCGCCACACCGCCGAACATTGCAAGGGCGATGAGTGCGCATGCTGCGACTGCTCGCTTGGTACTGCCAGGCCTGATGCCGCCAGATGTCATGTCTTGCACCTTTGTTGAACCTACCTGCGTTGCTGACTGTTGATATCGGCCAGCAACACCTTGAGTTTCCTTGACAGTTCGGCGCGCTCCTCATCAGCGAGGAAAGCCCCGATCTCCAGTTCCTGCCCATGCGACGTCAGCCATAGACGAGCACTCCCCTTGCCGCTGCGCAGCTGCACGCGCACCCAGTAAGTCTGGAAACGCGCACTGCGCCGACCTGGCAGGGATTGCACCTCCAGCGACGATTCGTCGAGGGTGATGCGCTCGCTGCGGTCGCCGGCTCGCCAGGCCACGCCTAAAGCGAAAGCCACAGCAAAGGACTCGACCAGGGCAAACAGCGGAGCAAACACATTCCCCTGCCACGCGCCCAACCCGGCCGTCGTCAACGCCAGCGCCACCAACACCCCGATCACGCGACGCAAGTCACGGCGACTCAGAGCGCGATTGGGCTTGAGCCACATCGTCGCGCACGGCAAGCCGGCCGCTGCTGGTCGAAGCACGATCATGGGGATCCGGCGTGCCTAGAACGCAGGAATGATAGGCCGCGATGGCCTCGATGGGCAAGAATGACGCACCCACTTGATTTGAAGCCGGCATGAATAGCGCTAGTGGCTTGTTGAGCCACGCTTTCTTGGTGCGTGATCGAAGCCGCGCATGGCGAAGCGGGGCGCAACACTCGCGCCAAACTCCCAAAACTGGCGTTAGGGTGCGCGCCGTTACACCACCACCGATGTTGAAATCCACGACAAATCGCTTGCATGTGCGCTTTTGCCGCAGTCGCTTGACGAACGTGAGGCTCCGAATCCGTCATCCCAGCGAAAGCTGGGATCCAGTGCCTTTGGTTATTCCAGGCGATGAAGTCGCTGGATCCCAGCTTTCGCTGGGATGACGCAGAGGGGAACGTTTTTCGAGGTGCCCTTCAGCGAAGGTGTCTTGCGCCGCAACACCCCATACGGATGCGTGCGCCGCCACCCCCGCGTACAATCCCGCGATTCCCCACCCCGCATTCTTTGGCTACAGCTCTGTGACCCAGCCCATACTCAGCCCCGAACTTCCGACTGGCATCGAGCCGGCCCGCGCCCGCATCACCGCGGCCTGGCTGCGTGACGAGACCGAGGCGGTCAACGACCTGCTGGCCCAGGCCACCCTGCCGCCTGTGGAACGCGAAAAGGTGATCGACCTGGCCGCCGACCTGGTCTCCCGCGTGCGCCTGCGCGCCAAGGACCAGAGCGCCGTCGAATCCTTCATGCGCCAGTACGACCTGTCGTCGGAAGAAGGCGTGCTGCTGATGTGCGTGGCCGAAGCCCTGCTGCGCATCCCCGACAAGGCCACCGCGGACAAGCTGATCCGCGACAAGCTGGGCGATGCGAACTGGAAGAAGCATCTGGGCCAGAGCGAATCGCTGTTCGTCAATGTGTCGACCTGGGGCCTGATGCTCACCGGCAAGCTGGTGACGTTGACGGAGGAAACCCGCCACGACTTCACCGGCGCGCTGCGGCGCCTGGTCGGCCGCGCGGGCGAGCCGGCCATTCGTCTCGCGGTGCGCCAGGCCATGCGCATCATGGGTCACCAGTTCGTCATGGGTCGCACCATTGGCGAAGCGCTGGATCGTTGCGCGCAGAAGGAATACGCGGTGTACCGCTATTCCTACGACATGCTCGGCGAATCGGCACTCACCAGCGAAACCGCCGAGCGCTATCAGCAGGATTACCGCAACGCGATCGCCGCGATCGGTTCGCGCGGTCCGTTCGCCAGCCACACGGAGGCACCGTCGATCTCGGTGAAGCTGTCCGCCCTGCATCCGCGTTACGAAGTGGCCAAGCGCGAGATCGCTCACCGCGACCTCAGCGCCAAGCTGCTTGAGCTGTCTCAGCTGGCCATGAAGCACGGCATCGCCTTGTCGGTGGACGCCGAGGAAGCGGAGCGCCTGGAACTGTCGCTGGACATCATCGGCGACGTCTTCGCGCATCCCTCGCTGCAAGGCTGGAATGGCCTGGGCATCGTGGTGCAGGCGTACGCGAAGCGCACGCCGTTCGTGATCGACTGGCTGATCGAAACCGCGCGTGCCACCGGCCGTCGCTGGTACGTGCGCCTGGTCAAGGGCGCGTATTGGGACGCCGAGGTCAAGCGCGCGCAGGAAAACGGCCTGGCCGGCTACCCGGTGTATACGCGCAAGCCGAATACCGATGTGTCCTACCTGGCCTGCGCACGCAAGCTGTTCGATGCGGGCGTGGAGCTGATCTACCCGCAGTTCGCCACGCATAATGCGCACACCATCGCCGCCGTGCATCACGCGGCGCAGGGTCGTCCGTACGAATACCAGCGCCTGCACGGCATGGGCACGGACTTGTACGCCGAGGTGATCGGCAAGGGCAACCTCAACGTGCCATGCCGCGTGTACGCGCCGGTCGGCACGCACGAGGACCTGCTGCCTTACCTGGTGCGCCGCCTGCTCGAGAACGGCGCCAACACGAGCTTCGTCAACCGCGTGGTCGACGAGAGCCTGCCGGTGCGCGAACTGGTCGCCGATCCCTGCGAGACCGTGCGCTCCTTCGCCTCCATCCCCCACCCGCGCATCCCGCTGCCGGTGAATCTCTACGGTGAACTTCGGAAGAATTCCATGGGCGTCAACTTCTCCAACGACAACGAACTGAAGGCCCTCGCCGAGGCGATCCACAGCAAGAACGGTCCGTGGACCGCCGAGCCGCTGGTGCCTGGCAGCAAGAGCGCCGGCGCCACCGTGCAGGTGACCAACCCGGCCGATCGTCGCCAGGTCGTCGGCAGCTATGTCAGCGCCGACAGCGCCACCGTCGACAAGGCGCTGGCCAATGCCGTCGGCGCGCAGCACAACTGGGATCGCCTGCCGGCCGCCAGCCGCGCCGCCATCCTCGAACACGCGGCCGAGCAGCTCGAAGCGCGTCGCGGCGAGTTCATCGCGCTGTGCGTGCGCGAAGCGGGCAAGAGCCTGCCCGATGCAATCGCCGAGATCCGCGAGGCGGCTGACTTCCTGCGTTACTACGCCACCATGGCGCGTCGCCTGTTCGGTCATCCGGAACAGTTGCCCGGCCCCACCGGCGAGAGCAATCAATTGTTCCTGAACGGCCGCGGTGTGTTCGTGTGCATCAGCCCATGGAACTTCCCGCTGGCCATCTTCCTGGGCCAGGTCAGCGCGGCGCTGGCTGCCGGCAATGCGGTGATCGCCAAGCCGGCCGAACAGACCAGCCTGATCGGCTACGCCGCGGTGAAGCTGTTGCAGGATGCCGGCGTGCCGGCCGAGGTGCTGCAGTTCCTGCCCGGTGACGGCGCCACCGTC
>DASXND010000041.1:0-11588 GCA_036495265.1 Dyella sp. | reverse complement strand
CAAAATAAAAGGCCCGCCATATAGGCGGGCCTTTTATTTTGGCTGGGAGACTAGGATTCGAACCTAGATAAACGGAGTCAGAGTCCGTTGTCCTACCGTTAGACGATCTCCCAAAACCCGGCGGAGCGGTGCGCTCTGACTTGGTGCACCGTACCGTCGAAGCGTGATTAGCGCTTCGAGAACTGGGTAGCGCGGCGGGCCTTATGCAGACCGACCTTCTTACGCTCGACCTCGCGGGCGTCGCGGGTCACGAAGCCAGCCTTGCGGAGCTGCGGCTTCAGGGTATCGTCGTACTCGATCAGCGCACGGGCGATGCCGAGACGGATCGCACCGGCCTGGCCGGTGATGCCGCCGCCGGCAACGGTGACGTTGACGTCGAACTTGTCGCTGGCCTGGATCAGTTCAAGCGGCTGGCGCACGATCATGCAGGAGGTCTCGCGACCAAAGAACTGCTCGAGGCTCTTGCCGTTGACGATGATTTCGCCCTTGCCCTTGCGCAGGAACACGCGGGCGGCGGAGGTCTTGCGGCGGCCGGTGCCGTAATTCTGCTGGATAGCCATGATGGTTCCTTAGAGTTCCAGCGCCTGCGGCTGCTGTGCGGTATGCGGATGCTCGGCACCGCCATACACCTTGAGCTTGCGGTACATCGCGCGGCCGAGCGGATTCTTCGGCAGCATGCCCTTGACGGCGATTTCGATGACGCGCTCCGGATGCGTGGCCAGCAGGTCCTTGAGACTGATCGTCTTCAGGTTGCCGACGTAGCCGGTGAAGCGGTGGTACATCTTGTCGTCCAGCTTGGCGCCAGTGACGGCGACCTTCTCGGCGTTGACCACGACGATATAATCGCCAGTGTCGACGTGAGGAGTGAACTCGGGCTTATGCTTGCCACGCAGGCGGCGGGCAATCTCGGTCGACAGACGACCGAGCGTCTTGTCCGTTGCATCAATCACGAACCAATCGCGCTTGACACTTTCCGGCTTGGCGCTGAACGTTTTCATTTCAGAATACCTAGTCTGCCGCCACCAGGGCGGTACACGTAATCGGTGGAACAAAGGCGCGAGATGATAACGGAGTTTTCATCAATCGCGCAAGCCCACCGACCGGCGGGCTGCGAGCTGGCGATGATAGCATGATCGGCATGCCTCATGAAAAGCCCCCCCTACGCATTGCCTCGTTGGCCGATCAGTGCGTTCAGTGTGGACTGTGCCTGCCGGTATGTCCTACCTATGCCCTGGATGGCAACGAAGCGGAGTCGCCGCGGGGCCGCATTGCCATCGCCGCCGCGCTGGCGCGGGGCGACGTAGAGCCCACGGCGGCCCTGCGTGAACATCTGGATCACTGCCTGGGTTGCCTGAATTGCGAGCGGGTGTGCCCCGCCTACGTCCAATACGGCGAGCTGCTGGTCGAAACCCGCGCCATGATCGGCCCCATGCCGGGACGACCACGGCTGCTGCTGGCGATGATCCAGCGGCCGGCACTGTTACGGCTGGCTGGCCGCCTCGGAAAGGCGCTGGGCTCCGCGCGCTGGAAGAAGCGTCTCGCAGAACGACTGCCAGCGGCATCTTCATGGCGTGCAGCGCTAAACACGCTCCCTGATGCCGCGAACGACGATGCGCTGAAGTCTTCCCTGGCCGATAGCCCATCGGCACAGCCAAGCATCGCGCTATTTCCCGGCTGCGTCGCCAGTGTCGAGGATGCCGCCGCCCAGCAAGCCGCCATCGTCCTGCTGCGTGCCGCCGGCTACCGGATCTCCCTATTACCAGCCTTCTGCTGCGGCGCTATCGACCTGCATGGCGGGGAAGCACAAGGCGCCGAGCGCGCCGCTCAACGCGTTCGCGACGCGTGGCAGGCATCAGGCGCCGAACAACTGGTGTCGATCACGCCCGGTTGCCTCGGCACGCTGCGGCGCGCACTGCCCGGCGTCACCGTGGCGGACCCGGTCACCTTGCTGTCTGCCCGCGCGGACCGACTGCGCTTCGGACCCTTGGCGCGCTCCGTCGCCCTGCACCTACCCTGCACGCAGACCAATGTGGCGCGCAGTGAGGGGGCCTTGCTCACCCTTCTACGCCAGGTACCGGAGCTGGAGGTGAAGCCCGTGCCGCGTCCACCGCATTGTTGTGGCGCCGCCGGCTCGCACATGCTGGAGTTTCCCGAGCGCGCCGCACGCCTTCGCGACGACACGCTGGAACAGATCGCCGACCTGGCGCCACAGCAATTGTTATCGTCCAATATCGGTTGCCGCCTGCATCTGGCCGCGGGCATGGACGAAGGCGGTCGCCACTGGCCTCACCTGCACCCACTGACTTTGCTGGCCCAGCAATTGATTTCGTAGAGGTACTGCCATGAACCCACGCACGCTTTCCCCGCTCGACCGTTTGCTGGCTGGCATCGAACGCGCCCTGGAAACCGTGGCGGGCTCGCCGGAAGCCGGCCGCGCCTCACCCGCCGAGGCGTTTGACGAGTCCGACATGGACGACGCCGAACGTCGCCACGCTGCCGGGCTGATGCGTATCAACCACACCGGCGAGGTTTGCGCCCAGGCCCTGTACGACGGCCAGGCCGCGTTGGCGCGCGGCGAAGAAAACCGGGCGCACCTGCAGCACGCCGCCAACGAAGAAACCGATCACCTGGCCTGGTGCGCGGAGCGCCTGAAGGAGCTGGACAGTCGCCCCAGCCTGCTCAATCCGCTGTGGTACGCCGGCAGCTATGTGATCGGCGCGGCCGCCGCACTGGCGGGCGATCCGGTGAGCCTGGGCTTCGTGGTCGAAACCGAGCGCCAGGTGGAAGCGCATCTGGAGGAGCATCTGGACAAGCTGCCGCCCCAGGACGAGCGTTCACGCGCGATCCTCACCCAGATGCAGGCCGACGAAGTGCGCCACGCGCACGAGGCCAAGGTGCGCGGCGGCATTGACCTGCCGTTTCCCATTCCTGGGCTGATGCACCTGAGCTCCATGGTGATGAAGGCGGTGGCGTACCGCATTTAAGGCGCTGCCCGACGCTGTGTAGGAGCGCACAAAAAACCCGCCTTTCGGCGGGTTTTCTTTGGGCCATGCCCGATCGATCACATCAGGTTGCGGCCGTGGAACAGTTCTTCGATCTCGCGGCGCAGCAGCGACTCGATGCGCTGGCGCTCCTTGAAGGAGAGATCGTCGGCATGCGCCTCGAACAGATACGTATCAAGGTCGAAATCCTTGATATGCATCTTCGTGTGGAACATGTTTTCCTGATATACGTTCACGTCGAACATCTCGTACTTCTGGCGGATGTGTTTGGCCAGGTAGTCCTGTACGGAGTTGATCTTGTGATCGATGAAATGCTTCTTGCCCTTCACGTCGCGGGTAAACCCTCGCACGCGGTAGTCGGCGATGACGATATCCGACTCGAAGCTGTCGATCAGGTAGTTCAAGGCCTTCAGCGGGGAGATAACGCCGCAGGTGGCCACGTCGATGTCCGCGCGGAACGTCGCGATGCCGTTGTGCGGATGCGTTTCCGGATAGGTATGGACGGTGATGTGGCTCTTGTCCATATGCGCCACCACGGCACCTGAAATGGTGTCGCGGCCGAGCTTCTCGACCACCGGCTCCTCGGAGATGAGGATGGTCACCGATGCACCTTGCGGATCGTAATCCTGGCGTGCGATGTTCAGGATGTTGGCACCAATGATCTCGGCCACATCGGTCAGGATCTGGGTAAGACGGTCAGCGTCATACTGCTCATCGATGTATTCGATGTAGCGCTGGCGCTGTTCTTCGGACACCGCATAGCAGATGTCGTAGATGTTAAAGCTCAACGCCTTGGTCAGGTTGTTGAAACCCTGCAAACGCAGGCGGGGAAGTGGTTTCACCACAACGGCTCTCCATGACCGGGACGTACGGCCAGCAGCAGAGGCGGGTTAGCGACAAGGGTCCCCGCTGGAAAATTCGACGCGAAAGCCTGAAGCTTCCACGACCCTTGTGACCGGAGCGCGACAAGGGGATCGCGTCCGAAAGACCGTGAAGTATGCGGCAAAAAAAAGAAAAACTGAACCTTCGGCAGGTCAAGTTACTTTGCCATAATGCCCGGAGGGGGATGGATTGGACATCCCGGTGGCCGCTCGCAGGCCTCGGACCATAATCTACGGGACACATCGTGGCGCAACTTAAATATCAGCTACAACAAGCTTTTGAACGTTCCCAGGCGCCAGCCAATTTTGCACCGGACCCGGCATCCATGGAGCGTTTTCTGGCCCTTTGCCACCGGCGCCGTTACCCGGGCAAGACCGCCATCATCCGTCCGGGCGATCCGGCCAACACCTTGTATTACATCATCGACGGCTCGCTTGCCGTATGCACCGAGGATGAGCAGGGTCGCGAACTGATCCTCGCTTACCTGAGCCGCGGCCAGTTCATCGGGGAGATGGGCTTGTTCGTGGAACAGGCGCAGCGCGAATCGATGGTGCGCACCCGTACCCCCTGCGAAATGGCCGAAATCAGCTACGAACGCCTGTTCCAGCTGATGGAAGGACCGCTGCGCGAGGAGTGCCCGAAGATCCTGTTCGCGATTGGCGCCCAACTCACCAATCGTCTGCTGCGCACTTCGCGCCAGGTCAGCCGCATGGCGTTCATGGATGTGACCAACCGCATCTCCCGGACCCTGCTGGACCTGTGCCAGGAGCCGGATGCCATGACCCACCCGGAAGGCACCCAGATCCGCATCTCGCGCCAGGAAGTGAGCCGTATCGTGGGCTGCTCCCGCGAAATGGTCGGCCGCGTGCTCAAGCAGCTCGAGGAGCAGCGCATGATCGACGTGGCGGGCAAGACCATCGTGGTGCGCGGCACCCGTTGAGTCAGCGCGCTTCAAAACGCCCCCTATGACCGTCATCCCAGCGAAAGCTGGGACGACGGGAATGAAGCGCTTACGCCCTGACTCCGTTGCCTTTTCTGGACTGGTAGACCATGTAGACGTCGGCTCGCTCGTAATGCGAGCCGGGCCGTACGGACGACTGCATGACGAAGCCCGCCTGTGCGTACATGCGCAGCGCCGTCTTGAGGCGGCTGTTGGACTCCAGGAACAGCTCCCTGCCCTGGCGCCGATGAAATTCGGCAATCGCCGCGTCGAGCAGGCGCCGCCCGGCTCCCAGGCCGCGGAACATCTCGTCCACACCCATCTTCGACAGCTCGTACACGCCGGGCGATTCCTGCAACAGCGCGCAGGTGCCCACGACTTCACCGCCCAGTCGCGCGAAAAAGATCGCACCGCCAGGCTCCAGTACATGGCGCTCGGGGTCGCCGAGCACGACGCGATCGATATCCTCGATCCGGAAATACCGCTCCAGCCACGCCGCGTTGAGGCGATAGAAATGTTCCTTCAAGGCCGGCGCGTAGGGGATGATCTCCAGTTCGGCGGCACTCAGCGCGGCATGCTCGGCCAGCATGGATTCGGCCACGGGTCGTTCCTGCAAAGACTTTTCGCAGGCCGCCAGCGTCGCCAGCAAGGCCACGCCATCGTGCCCCAGCGTGGCCATCGCCCCGCGCCTGATCGCCACCCACACCGGCCCGAGCGAGGTCAGCGCAGCGCGCCCTTTATCCGTCAGCACCAACAGGCTACGACGGCCGTCTTGCGCATCCTTGCGTCGCTTCACCAGGCCGGCGCGCACCAGCTTGTCGGCGAGCTGGCTCACCGCCGAATGGGTTTGGCCGATGGCGGTGGCGACCTCACTGACCGTGGTCGCACCGTGCTCCCACAGATAGCGCAACACCGGAAACCAGCGCGATTCGATAGCGGCTCCGCAGCTGCGATAGACCTCGTCGGCCGCCGCGTAGAACTGGTCGCTGAGCGCCTTGAGCCGGCTGCCAAGCGCCAGTTCGCCTAGGGATGAGAGGTACATGGAAAGGCCTGCCAGGAAATTGCGTTAGTGCTAACGTAATTCCCGCGGCCCTGTCGCGCAACCCTGCCTAAGGTCAGGCTAGAACCAATCCACCCGGGTGATGGTGCGCCCCAGCGCCTTTTCCATCTTCTTGCACAGCTTGGGCGTGCCATTGACCAGCACCGCCTCGGCCGCCGGCTTGAGCATCGGCACGTCGACCAGCGAATCGCTATAGGCGATATGCCACTCTTTCACGCCAATCGCGCCGAGCCGGACCGGTTTGCGCCGCCCGATGTTGTGCAGCTTCACGCGCATGCCCAGGATGCCGGGACGCAGCTGCGAGGCCAGCACTTCGACGCCGGTCAGCCCAAGCTGGTCAAGGATCTGACTGACCAGCACGTGCTCGCAGCCGGTCACCACGATGACGCGATCGCCTTCGGCCTGATGGCGACGCAGCGCATGCAGGCCATCACGACTGAACTGGCGCGGCCGCTGTACCAGACTGGCGACGAAGGCCTGCACCACGGCCTGGTAGCGCCGCTCGCTCAGGCCCATCAGGGCGATGTGCACCAGCGTACGCGCCACCTGCTGGCGCGAAAACGGCAGCACCAGGACGAGCCACGGCAAGGCCAACAGCACCGCCAGCTTGCGCAGCACCGAGCGTTCGTAGCGCTCGCGCATGAACAGGGAAAACGCGTCGCCGTGAATCAGCACGCCATCGAAATCGAACAGCACCGTGCGCGTCGCGGAAGGGGTTACCTCCGAAGTATCCGGCACGAGCTCTTTTTCCACTGTAGCCATGACTTACTTGCCGTCGAACAGGCGCTTGAGCTCGCTGCCCGGATCGTCCGCGCGCATGAACGCCTCGCCGACCAGGAACGCGTTGACACCCGCATCACGCAGCAAGGCCACGTCGTCGGGTGTATGAATGCCCGACTCACTGACCAGGATGCGGTCGTATTCCATCAACTGCTGCAGTTCCAGCGAGGTCTCGAGCGAGGTGTGGAAAGTGCGCAGATTGCGGTTGTTGACGCCGATCAGCGGCACCGGCAAGGCCAGTGCACGCTCCAGCTCTTCGGCATCGTGCACTTCGCACAACACATCCAGGTCCAGCTCGGCGGCCAGCATCGACAAATCCAGCAAGGCGCCATCGCTGAGCGCGGCGACGATGAGCAGGATGCAGTCGGCGCCGATCACGCGCGCCTCATACACCTGATACGGATCGATCACGAAGTCCTTGCGCAGCACGGGCAACGAACAGGCCGCACGCGCCTGCTGCAGGAAATCCTCGCAACCCTGGAAAAAGTCGCGATCGGTCAGCACGGAAAGACAGGCCGCACCGCCCGCTTCGTAGCTGCGCGCGATGGCGGCCGGATCGAAATTCGGGCGGATCACGCCCTTGCTCGGACTGGCGCGCTTCACTTCGGCGATCACGGCCGCCAGACCGGCATCGATCTTGGCCTCGATGGCCGCGGCAAAACCGCGCGTGTCCGGAAGATCCACCACGCGCGAGGACAGCTCGATCAGGGGGAGCTTGGCACTACGCTCGGCGACCTCTTCGGTCTTGCGGGTCAAAATGCGTTGAAGGATGTCGGTCATGGCGGCAGCCTAGTCGGTCATGGCGTGAAAAACTTGGCAAAAGCGTCAGTGCTTAGGCGCAAGACGCTGTGTCGCTGCCACGAAGGTGTCCATTTTCGCACGGGCAGCGCCGCTGGCGATGGTTGCGCGGGCCAGCTCAATACCGGCGGCGATGGAATCCACCACATTGGCAGCGTAGAGCGCCGCACCCGCGTTGAGACAAACGATATCGTGCGGCACGCCGCTGCGGCCATCCAAGGCCTCCAGCAGCATAGCGCGCGACTCCTGCGCATTCTCCACCCGCAGGTTGCGGCTGGACGCCATGGCCAGTCCGAAATCCTCCGGCTCCACCTCGTATTCACGCACTTCGCCGTCGCGCAGCTCGCCTACCAAGGTCGCTGCGCCCAATGAAATCTCGTCCATGCCGTCGCGTCCCCACACCACCAGTGCATGTTTCGCGCCGAGTGCCTGCAATACACGCACCTGGATGCCAACCAGGTCCGGGTGAAACACCCCCATCAGGATGTTGGGAGCGCCTGCCGGATTGGTCAGCGGACCGAGAATGTTGAACAGCGTGCGCACGCCCATTTCCTTGCGCACCGGTGCCACCACCTTCATCGCGGGATGATGATTGGGTGCGAACATGAAGCCGATGCCGGTTTCACGCATGCATTGCGCCACCTGCGCCGGCGGCAGCTCGATCGCCGCGCCGAGCGCCTCGAGCACGTCGGCACTGCCCGACTTGGACGATACGCTGCGGCCACCATGCTTGGCGATGCGCGCACCGGCGGCGGCGGCCACGAACATCGACGCCGTGGAGATATTGAAGCTCGACGTACCGTCACCGCCGGTACCGACGATATCGACGAAGTGCTCGTGCGGCGGCAGATCGACCTTGGCCGAAAGCTCACGCATGACGCGCGCCGCGCCGGTGATCTCGCCGACGGTTTCCTTCTTCACGCGCAGGCCGGTGATGATGGCCGCGGTCATCAGCGGGCTCACTTCACCGCGCATGATCTGACGCATCAGCTCGATCATCTCGTCGTGGAAGATCTCGCGATGCTCGATCGTGCGTTGCAGCGCCTCCTGCGGAGTAATCGTCACGCGACGACCCACGGGCTGGCTGGTGGTAACGCCATTCATGCGGCCAGCCTAAGCGGCAGGCCGAGAAAATTGCGCAGCAGGTCGTGGCCGTATTGCGTGAGGATGGACTCCGGATGGAATTGCACGCCCTCGACATTCAAGGTCTTGTGGCGCAACCCCATGATTTCGTCGATTGAGCCATCGGCGTTCTCCGTCCACGCGGTGACTTCAAGGCAATCGGGCAGTGAGCTTTGTTCCACCACCAGTGAGTGATAACGCGTGGCCTCGAACGGATCGGGCAAACCGGCAAACACGCCTCTGCCGCGATGGCGTACCGGCGAGGTCTTGCCGTGCATGATCTGCTTGGCACGGATCACCTTGCCGCCAAACACCTGGCCGATGGCCTGATGCCCGAGACACACGCCAAATACCGGGATCTCCCCGGCCAGTTCGCTTAGCACGCCCAGCGACACACCCGAATCGTCCGGCGTGCCAGGCCCCGGCGAAATCATGATGTGGGTGGGTCGCAGCGCCCGGATGCCGGCCACGTCGAGCGCGTCGTTGCGCACCACTTTCACCTCCTGTCCCAACTCGCCCAGGTACTGCACGAGGTTGAAGGTGAAGCTGTCGTAGTTATCGATCATCAGCAGCATGGAAAGACCAACCCATTGATTGAAAGCAACAATTAACCGAAAAACGAAGTGCATTTGGCGCCGGACGGGGGAAACGCCCGACGGCGGTTTTGCGGTGGCAGGAAGTACATTGTGCTCAAACCGGCGTCGCACTGCAGCATCTGGCGGCTTCGGAGCCGCTCTCAGGGCTGGTGATCCAGCCCGGGCAGGTGCCATGCCAACTGCGAACGCGTGTACTCGTTTTGCGGCAAAAGCACGAAGACCGGATGGTCCTCCGGCTTCAACCACGCCAGCAGCTGGCGCATCAGGGACTCTGGCATCGCGGTACAGCCGGCGGTGGCGTCCGTGGGCGACTTCCACACATGGGCGAAGATGCAGCTGCCCGCCTTTTCGCGCCCCTGGGCGTTGTGCTCGATCACGAAGCCGACCTTGTAGAGCTGATCGCCGTTGAGATGCAGGTCGCGCCGCATGGGCTCGCTGGAACCGGCGACGGCCTGCTCGCCCACCTCGCGCGTATCGACGATGCGGTTGTAGTAAGGCGAGCCGCTCACGTCCATGCAGTAGTCGGACATCTGCAGCGCGCGATACGGCAGTTGCGTATCGGTCTTCGCCGCATAGCCGAATGCCTCGCCGATGCGATACACGCCAGCGGCGCTGCGACCATCGCCCTCCTGCTTCTGCGGGCCCTGCGCTTGCGCATCATGGAGACCCAGACCCCAGGCGGCACCGGCGTGACCTATGGTCACGGCTTGTGCGCTGGCAACTTCATGCCACGTATTGCCCTTGCGCTCGTAAGTGCGCAACACGCCGTGATCGGTGTTCCAGTCGGGAATCACCACCAGCACCATCTGCCGCGCATCACGCCAGCCGGCGTTGCCCTCGGCCGCCAGACTCATGGCGCTGCCGACGAGCGCGACGATGGCAAAGCTGCAAGCCAGGAGTCGACGGAATCCGGAATGGCGATGGAAGGGTGGCATGCGAGGTCACATCGGAAAGGATAGGAATGGGTGCATCCAGCCTGCCTCAATACCTTCGAGATGGGTAGGCCTCCATGGCTCAGGGATGCACACGCACGATGCTCGTCATGCTGTCCACGTAGGAGTGCTTGCTGTCCAGCATGAGCGGCAGCAAGGGCGTCACCGACACTGCATTGAGTTTGACCTCGCGCATCGCGCCACCGTTGTCGCGATAGCTGATGCCCGTGGTGTCGTGGATCACGTACGGCTCACCGTGGCGCTGGCCAATCACCATCATCACGTGGCCGGGTATGTAGACCAGGTCGCCCACCTGCAACGCATTGACGGCCTTCATGCGAACGTCGTGGCGATCCTTGCTGGTGAAGACCTGGTGCGTCAGTGCCGGACTGACGGCCTGCCTGCCGGTATCGCGCGGCATCTGCACACCCATGCTGCGATAGACATCCGCCACGAAACCGCTGCAATCACGTCCATCGTAGGCATGCCCCCAACCATAGCGCTCGCCCAGGAACTTGAAGGCCTGACGGAGAATGTTGGCTTCGGTAAGCGGCAAGTAATCGGCGGCGGTGTCCGCATGCCGTTGGATCAGCGCGGGCGAGAAGCCGAGCATGCCCGCTGACGTCCGTATCGGCAGTTCGATCACATGCGCGGTATAAGGCGACTCGCCATTGACGGGCTGGTCGGCGGGATGATCGGTCATCACGGGTACGCCAACCCCCATATCCAGCTGCAGCTGAGATACAGCCGGCTGTTCGGGCGAGTAAACCGTCTCCACCCGCGGGCCCGTCACCACGCGCCGCTCCTGCCTTTGCGCATAGCCGAAGACCTGTTCGGCCGAACCCTCGGCGACGTTGTCCTTGCGCGTCCACGCCGCGTAGCGCGGACTAAGCACGAACAGCCATTGGCCATCGCTGCTTTCATGCGCAATCACCACCGGCGTGCCGGGGAACTCGGCCGTCTCCTGAAAACGATCGATATCGCTGTCGTCGGCCGAGGTGAACACCCGCAAGTCAGTCGGGAAACTGCGCAACGCAGCCCGACGCAGCACCAGACCGTAGCGCGTGCGTTGCTCCGCCGGCACGCTGTCGAGCGCGAGCCGATCGCTAACCTGCCGCAGCACGTCGGCGGGCACGGGCTCGCCCTTCTCGTCGTACAGCGGCCGCTTGGGCAGTTCAGAGATGCCCTTGATCCAGGCCACCACCTCCGCTTGCGTCAGCATCGTCGGCAGCATCCGAAGATCGCGCATGGACGGATCGAGCTGGAACAGCCGGGTATTCTGCGCGGATATGGCTTCCGCGCCGAGCAGCACCCGATCGGGCTGGGCAAGCTGCTGGATCCAGAAGTCAGGGGTGAGCATGGCTTCGTTGTCCAGGCCGATGACGCCTGAGGGGGGCACCTGCAACTGCCCACTTCCGTGGTATGCCTGCACGGGCACGGCAACCCATGAGACGGCGAGTAACAGTGCTGCGGCGG
>DASXND010000040.1:0-2248 GCA_036495265.1 Dyella sp. | reverse complement strand
CGTGCTGGTGCCTCCCAAGGCACGCGTCGCCACCAAGCCCACCCGCGGCTCGAAAGAGCGGCGCCTCGCCGGCAAAGAGCAGCGCGGCAAGATCAAACAAACGCGTTCGCGTGACTGGAGTCGTGAATGAGTAACCGGATGTTGCCGCCCGCCCCTCCCGAAGCGCCCAAGCTCAATAGCCGTTTCTGGCCCTGGCTGGCGCGCGTGCTGCTGCGCCTGAGCGGCTGGCGCCTGCTCGGCGAACTGCCGAACGAGCCCAAACTGATCCTGATCGGCGCGCCGCATTCGTCCTACTGGGACGGTTACTACGGCCTGCTGATGAAGATCGGCCTGGGCATCGACATCAACATCATGATCAAGCGCGAGGTGCTGGAGGGCCCGCTGGGCATCATCCTGCGCCCCATCGGCATGATCGCCATCAATCGCAGCGCCGCGCTGAACGTGGTGGACCAGATGGTGCAGCGATTCGGCGAACGCCCGCGGATGTGGCTGGGCATTACGCCGGAAGGCACGCGCAAGAAGGTCACGCACTGGAAGTCCGGCTTCCTGCGCATCGCCCACGATGCCAAGGTGCCGATCCAGACCCTCTTTCTCGACTATCCCAGCAAGACTTTCACCTTCGGACCGGTCGTAAGAGCCACTGAAGATCATGATGCGGACATGGCGAAGATCCGCGAACTGTTCTCGCCGTATCGCGGCAAGCATCGCAACGCCAACGGATAAGCACTAGCTGTGCAAACCGGCAACCCTGCCGGTTTGTCGCGCACAGCGTGCGCTCCTACAACTATGCGGTGCGGCGCGCGTGGATCGCCTCGAGCAAGGCGCGCGTCGCCGAGTCGAATGCGCTTGTGTCCTCCAGGCTGCCATCCAGTGCCGGCAAGATCTGCCGCGCAATCGACTTGCCCAACTCGACGCCCCATTGATCGAAGGCATTGATGCCCCACAGGTGACCGAGCATGAACACCTTGTGTTCGTACAGCGCGATCAGGGCACCCAGGCTCTCCGGCGTCAGTGCATCGAGCATGATCACCGTACTGGGGCGATCGCCGGGGAAGGTGCGTTGTGCCGCAAGCACGCGGCGCGCCGACTCGTCACCGTCCTTGGCTTCCGCCAACGCTTCGTCAAAGGTCTTGCCCAGCGCCAAGGCCGCCGCCTGCGCCAACAAGTTCGAAAGCAAGGCATCGTGATTGCCGCGCAAGTCGTGCGCCGGCTTCACCACGCCGATGAATTCCAGCGGCACCACATCGGTACCCTGATGCAGCGCCTGGAAATAGGCGTGCTGCGCGTTGGTGCCGACGCTGCCCCACACCACCGCCGAGGTCGCCTGGGTGACCGGCTGACCCTGCGGCGAGACCTGCTTGCCCAGGCTCTCCATCTCCAGCTGTTGCAGGTAGGAGGTGAGATCGGTCAGCAGATCCGCGTAAGGCACCACGGCACGACTGCCGCGGCCCTGGGCATTGCGATTCCATAGCTCCACCAGGCTCAACAGCACCGGCAGGTTTTCGTGCCAGGGCGCGCTGCGGAAGTGGTCGTCGATGTGCGCCGCGCCGGCCAGCAAGGCACGGAAGTTGTACATGCCGATGGCCAAGGCCAAGGACAGGCCGACGGCCGACCACAGTGAGAAACGCCCGCCGACGAAATCCCACATCGGATACACCTGCGCCGCCGGTACGCCCCAGCTTTCCGCGGCGGCAACGTTGGCACTCACGGCGAGGAAATGGCGCGAGACGGCCTTGGCATCGCCCTCATACGCGCGGCTGATCCAGTCGCGCAGCACGCCGCCGTTGAGCAGGGTCTCCTGCGTCGTGAAGGTCTTGGAGACGACGATGACCAGGGTGCGCTTGGGATCGAGCGCATGCATCAGCTCATACGCCGACTGGCCATCGACATTGGTAAGGAAATGACTGCGCAAGCCCGGCACGTGGAACGGCGCCAGCGCACGCACGGCCAGGCGCGGCCCCAGGTCGGAGCCGCCTATGCCGATATTGACGATATCGGTGATGCCGGGCGCGATGCCGAAATGGGAAGCATCGCCTTGCCCGACGGCTTGCACCAGGGCGCCAATCCGCTGCAGGGCCTGTTCGATGACATCCAGCGCTTCACGCGGTGCCGGCGAAGCGAGCTGCGAGCCACTGGCGCGCAACGCCGTATGCAGCACCGCACGTTGTTCGGACGTGTTGATCAGTGCGCCCGCGAACATGGCGTCGCGCGCGGCCTGCCAAGCGCTGGCCTCGACATGCGCGCCCAG
>DASXND010000039.1:0-3320 GCA_036495265.1 Dyella sp. | reverse complement strand
GCCGGTGAGATGCCGAGCGAACGCCTGCTGGCTGACATGGGCCGCTTCAACGAGGAACTGGTGAAGGCTGGCGTGCTGTTGGCCGCGGAAGGTCTGCATCCGAGTGCGCGCGGCGTACGCGTCCGCTACGCGGGCGACCAGCGTACGGTCATCGATGGACCGTTCGCCGAAACCAAGGAGCTGATTGCCGGTTTCTGGCTCATCCAGGTCGCCTCGCTGGAAGAAGCGATCGAATGGCTCAAGCGCGCGCCCAATCCCTTCGATGGCATCGAGTCGGACGTGGAGATCCGCCAGGTCTTCGAAGCCGAGGATTTTGGCGCCGAATTCACGCCGGAACTGCGCGAACAGGAGGCACGGTTGCGCGAACAGATCGGCGACCGCGTCTGAATACCACCGGGAGGAAGATCATGCTCGTACAGCCCTATCTGTTCTTCGACGGATACTGCGAGGAGGCGCTGGCCTTTTACGGCAAGGCCATCGGCGCCAAGTCGCAGCTGAAGCGCTTCAAGGAGAATCCGGAACATCAGAGTTCCGTCTCGGCCAACCCCGCCCATGGCGACAAGATCATGCACGCCCATGTCGAGGTCGGCGATACCGCGTTCATGGCGTCGGATGGCGACTGCAGCGGCAAGCCGAATATGCAGGGATTCTCGCTGACGCTCACCGTGGCCGACGACGCCGAGGCACAGCGCAGCTTCACGGCGCTGTCCGAGGGTGGCGAGACCGTGATGCCGCTGACCAAGACCTTCTTCTCGTCCAGCTTCGGCATGCTGAAGGACCGCTTCGGCGTGCACTGGATGGTGATGTCACCTCCCTAAGAGCTCGGGGCATTCGCGCGAACTTGCGTTGTCGATGCGGCGGTGCTGTGATCGGTGGCCATGACGACCACCGATATCCATCGCACCATCGACGCCGTCTGGCGCATGGAGGCGCCACGACTGATTGCCGGCCTCGCCCGCATCGTGCGCGATGTGGGTATGGCCGAGGAACTGGCACAGGACGCACTGGTCGTTGCGCTGGAGCAATGGCCGAGCAGCGGCGTACCGCGCAATCCAGGGGCCTGGCTGATGACGACGGCCAAGCACCGCGCCATCGACCAGTTGCGTCGGCACACCTTGCATCAGCGCAAGGCCTACGCGCTGACGCAGGAGCTCGAGGCGCAACTGGAGCAGTCCATGGCGGACCCCGATGTCATGCTGGATGATCCCATTGGCGACGATTTGTTGAGCCTGGTGTTCACGGCATGTCATCCCGTGCTGTCTACCGAAGCGCGGGTGGCGCTGACCTTGCGCCTGCTGGGCGGCCTCACCACCATGGAAATCGCGCGCGCTTATCTGGTGCCCGAGCCCACGGTGGCGCAGCGCATTGTGCGGGCCAAGCGCACGCTTAGCGAGGCAAAAGTGCCGTTCGAGGTGCCGCGCGGCGACGAACTGAGCGTGCGGCTCGCCTCCGTGCTCGAAGTCGTCTATCTGATCTTCAACGAGGGCTATGCGGCCACCGCGGGTGACGACTGGATGCGCCCGGCCCTGTGCGAGGAGGCGATGCGCCTGGGACGTGTGCTGGTCGGACTGGCGCCAGCCGAGCCGGAAGTGCATGGGCTGCTCGCCTTGATGGAAATCCAGGCCTCGCGCACGGCAGCGCGCACGGGACCCAGCGGCGAGCCGATCCTGCTCAACGAACAGCAGCGCGGACGCTGGGACCAGTTGCTGATCCGGCGAGGACTCGATGCCCTGGCGCGCGCCGAAAACTTGGGCGGCGCGGAACGCCCCTACACCTTGCAAGCCGCCATTGCCGCCTGTCACGCGCGGGCACGCTCGGTCGACGAGACCGACTGGTCGCGCATCGCCTCGTTGTACGACACCCTGGCCCAGCGCCTGCCATCACCCGTGGTCGCACTCAATCGAGCCGTTGCACACGCCATGGCGTTCGGGCCCGCTATAGGCCTGGCGATGGCAGATGAACTGCGCGACGAGCCCTTGCTACGCCACTATCACCTGCTGCCCAGCGTACGCGGCGACTTGCTGCGCAAGCTGGGCCGGCATGCCGAGGCGCGTGCGGAGTTCGAGCGTGCCGCGTCGCTCACGCGCAATACGCGTGAACGCGACCTGCTGTTGCAGCGTGCGGCCAGCAGTGCACGCGTCGCGAGCGGGAGCTGACGGCGTCAAGATCGACCAGGGACTGGACAGGTTCGCTAGCTCCGGTGCCGCCTGTCCATGCCCGAACTCATGCGGCCGTGGCAGCGCTATAGGCAGCGGCGGCATCCATCACGCGGGCCGAATACACCAGCGCCGCGCCGGCGTTCAGTGCCACGGCTACGCCCAAGGCTTCGGCAATTTCTTCCCGAGTGGCGCCATGTTTGAGCGCTTCGGCCGTATGCACGGTGATACACCCATCGCAACGCGTGGTGACGGCGACCGCCAGGGCGATGAGCTCACGCGTCTTCGCGTCCAGACGCCCGGTCTTCTGGCCGGCACTGGAAAGCGTCTGGTAGCCGGCCAGGGTGCCCGGACTCAGCTTGCCGATCTCGCCAATCCGACCCATCAATTCGTTGCGATATTCAGGCCAATCCAACATGGGAGGTCTCCTCGAGTGGATGATCGCCCCGGACGTGATGCCCAGGCCGATGTCGAACGTGCTGCGCCGCGCGGCGCCCTGCGTGCACACCCTGATGCTCGATTTATTGCCCATACGCATCAAATCGCCGTGATGGCCCGTCCTCTCAACTAGCCGTCATCCCAGCTTGACCAGCCATTCGGCTGTTGAGAGCCGCCGCGATGACGGGCGGCCAACTTGGGTTACCGTGCCTCCGACCCGCCTCCCAGGGCGACATAGAGGGTGACGCCATTCTGCAAGGCGGTAGCGCGTAGCTGGATCAGCTGCTGCTCGGCCGAGAACAGGTTGCGTCGCGCATCGACCACTTCGAGATAGATCGAGATGCCGTTCTGGTAGCGCAGCTCGGCTGTTTCGGCGAGCCGCCGTTGCGCCTCAACGGCCTGTTCCTGCGCGGCGATCTGCTCCTTGTAGCGCTGCCGGCCAATCAGCGCGTCCGACACTTCGCTGAAGGCGGTTTGCACGGCTCGCTGGTACGTCGCCACCAGTTCGTCCCGTCTCGCCTGGGCCTGGCCGAGCTGCGCCCGGCGTTGCCCACCATCAAAAATGGGCAGGCTGATCAATCCGCCGACCGACCACGACTGCTTGTCGCGATCGAACAGCTCGCTCAACTCGGACGAGGCGTAGCCGTAACTGCCGGTCAAGGCGATGCGCGGGAAGAAATCGGCACGCGCGGCGCCAATATCGGCGTCCGCTGCCCGCAGCTGCTG
>DASXND010000038.1:0-7972 GCA_036495265.1 Dyella sp. | reverse complement strand
CTGGAACGGTAGCGCGGCGGCACGTAGCTCAGGTTGATCTTGGCCTTGGTGAGCGCGTCCATTTCGAACTTGTCCGGATCCTGCTTCGGCGCATCGGCCGACAGGCTGTGCCAGCTCATGTCCAGCAACGCGGCCGAAAGCAACTCGGTCATGTCGTAGCCTTTGTTGAAGGTCTTGGCCTTCTTGATCTTCTCGACCAGCTCGTCCGGCATCGGCTCGCCCGTCTTATAGTTTTTCGCGTAATTGGCGAAGATCTTCGGATCGGTGGCCCAGTGCTCGTTGAACTGCGACGGGAACTCCACGAAATCGCGCGCCGTTGCCGAACCCGAAAGACTCGGATATTCGGAATTCGCGAAGATGCCATGCAGACCATGACCGAACTCATGGAACATGGTGATGACGTCGTCGAACGACAGCAGCGCTGGCTGGCCCGGTGCCGGCTTGGTGAAGTTGGCGACGTTGAAGATCACCGGCTTGGTGCCCATCAGCTTGGACTGGTCGACCAGGTTGCTCATCCAGGCGCCGCCGTTCTTGTTGTCGCGCTTGTAGTAGTCGCAATAGAACAGCGCCATCGAGGTGCCGTCCTTGTCGAACACTTCGAACACGCGCACATCCGGCTGCCATACCGGGATGTCCTTGCGCTCCTTGAAGGTCAGGCCGTACAGCTGGTTGGCGGCGAAGAACACGCCGTTCTGCAGCACGTTGTCCAGCTCGAAATAAGGCTTGATCTGCGATTCGTCGAGATCGTACTTGGCCTTGCGCACCTGCTCGGCGTAGTGGTTCCAGTCCCATGCCTCGACCTTGAAGCCACCCTTCTGCTGGTCGATCACGGCCTGGATGTCCTTGGCCTCGGTTTCAGCGCGGGCAGTGGCGGCCGGCACCAGGTTGCCCATGAACTTCAGCGCCGCCTCGGGCGTCTTGGCCATCTGGTCTTCGAGCTTCCATGCGGCGTAGTTCGGGAAGCCGAGCAGCTTGGCCTGTTCGGCGCGGAGCTGCGCGATGCGCGACAGCAGCTGGCGCGTGTCGTTGGCGTCGCCCTTCTCGGCACGGTTCCACGAGGCCTTGAACAGCGCTTCGCGGGTGTCGCGATTATTGAGGTTCTGCAGCGCCGGCTGCTGGGTGGTGTTCTGCAGCGGGATCACCCACTTGCCCTCGAGCTTGCGGCCCTGGGCCGCCTGGGCCGCATTGGCCAGATCGCTGTCGGACAGGCCATCGAGCCTGGCCTTGTCGTCGACCACCAGGGCGCCTTCCTTGGTGGCCGCCAGCAGCTTGTTGATGAACTGGACGCTGAGGGTCGACTCTTCCTTGTTGAGGTCCTTCAGCTTGGCCTTGTCGGCCTCCGACAACTTGGCGCCGCCGTGCACGAAGTTCTTGTAGACCACTTCGACGAGGCGCTTGGATTCCGGGTCGAGCTTCAGCGTGTCGCGATCGTTGTAGACCGTCTCGATGCGCTTGAACAATTTGTCGTTCAGGACGATGGCGTCCTGGTGCGCGGCAAACTTCGGCGCTTCCTCTTCCTGCACCTTCTGCAGGGTGGGATTGGTGTTGGCGCTGCTGACCGCGTCGAACGCATGCATCGCGCGCATCAACAGGGCGCCGGATTTCTCCATCGCCACATAGGTGTTCTCGAAGGTCGGCGGCTCCGGGTTGTCGGCGATCTTGGCGATCTCGACCAGGTGCTGCTTCATGCCTTCCTCGAAGGCCGGCTGGTAGTCGCCATCCTTGATCTGGTCGAACGGCGGCGCCTGGAAAGGCAGCGTGCTCGGGGCAAAGAACGGATTGGTGGCGCTGACCTCCGCGCCCGGCGCGGCAGTGCTGGCGGCCGTGGCCGGGGCCGTGCTGGCCGGAGCGGGCTGTGCGGCCGACTTGGCCGGCTCGTTCGACTGCTGCGAGCAGGCGCCGAGCGCGATGGAGGTGGCAATCACGAGTGTGCGAAGACGGAGCATCGGGGGTCCCCAAGTGGTGCGCCCTGGGCGTCGGACGCGGTGAACGACAAACTTTGACTCTAACCACACCCAGCCCCGACTTCCAAGGGCAGGAAGTCAGGTCAGGCGGCGCGCATGTCACGTAGCTGCCAATTCGACCCAATCAGCAAGTTCAAGCGATGTCGAACGATGCTCATCGGAAGATCCGTCACCAGATCCACGTCGATGCGCAGATCGCTCACACGGGCGCTCACCTGCGCAGCAGGATCGGTGGCGGCGAGCGCCGGATCGACCTCGTCCGGGTCATCCTGCAGGGCTCGCCAGCGCTCGAACAGTGCGGGTGTGCGCACCGCCTCGCGCAACGCAGCGGCAAAGTCGTCAGGCCCGGCGCCGTCGTAGCTCAGCGCTGGCACAGGGCCGCGCGCATGCGCCAGATCAGCGATCGAAAGGTAGTAGTGATTGCGTATCGTCATGACGATGGACTCCTGCGTGACCTCGCGGGCATCGAAACATGCGCGGTGTGAAGTTCATTCCAAGATCAGCGTGAGATCGAGCTTGGATGCCGCCGCCTGTGGCGTCGCAGCATGCGGCAAGACGCCGAGGCAGGGGGCCGGCAATAATTGGCGCAGCGTGGCGATGTTTTCGTCCACGGCGGCCATGTCGGGGTCGATGCGATTGCCGATCCAACCCACCAGCCGGCAACCGTCGGTGGCAATGGCGCGGGCGCTGAGCAGGGCGTGACTGAGGCAGCCCAGCCGCAACCCGACCACCAGGATCACCGGCAGCTGCCATTGCCGTGCGATGTCCGACGCCATCAAGCCGCGCGACAGCGGCACCAGCCAGCCGCCGACGCCCTCCACCAGGACGACATCGTGAACCGCGCGCAGCCGCTCGAAGGCGTCGTGCAGCGGCGCGAGGCCAATTTCCACGCCCGCATGCGCCGCCGCCAGATGGGGTGACAAGGGTTCGCGCAGGGCCAGGGGATTCACCCATTCGTAAGGCATAAGCGCGCTGCTGGCGGCTTGCAGCGCCAGCGCATCGTCGTTGCGCAGACCTTCGGCTGTATCGAAGCAGCCGCTGGCCACCGGCTTCATGCCGCAGGCGGTGAGGTCTCTCGCACGCAAGGCGTACAGCAAAGCACACGTCGCATGCGTCTTGCCCACGCCGGTATCGGTACCCGCGATAAAGAACGTCGACATGCTCACACCACCCTGTTTGGTGTCGAGAAAACGGTATCGATCCGGCCAGCACCCAGGCAGATGGCGCCGGCCAAACCACGCCGGCGCATAATACGGGCTTTATCGCCAAGGCCGATGCCCATGTACGAAGTGAAGACGCAGGCCTATGCCAGCAAGCGAGAGCACTACGAGGATCTGTGCAGCCAGGCGCGCGGTCTGCTCGAGGGCGAGCCCGATATGATCGCCAATGCCGCGAACTTTGCCGCCCTGGTCTACCACAGCGTGTCCGAGCTGAACTGGAGCGGGTTCTACCTCTACGACGGCACCGAGCTGGTGGTCGGCCCGTTCCAGGGCAAGCCGGCATGCATCCGCATTGCGCTCGGGCGCGGCGTTTGTGGCACGGCGGCGCAGACTCTCACGACGCAGGTGGTGCGCGACGTCAATGAATTCGACGGCCATATCGCCTGCGATGCCGCTTCGCAGTCTGAAATCGTCGTGCCGCTGGTCCGCGCGGACGGCAGCCTGTTCGGTGTGTGGGATGTGGACAGCCCGGTGGTCGCGCGCTTCGATGATGAAGACCGCGCCGGGATGGAGGCGCTGTGCAAGGTGTTTATGGAAAGCGTCGACCGCCAAGGGTAAAGAGGGCCGTCATCCCAGCGGCTCTCAACAGCCGAAGGGCTGGTCAAGCTGGGATGACGAGCAGCACTTTCCCGGGCCATTCGGGCTCTTGGCACTACTCGCGCGGCGTATTGAGCAAACTCATCACCGTCGCACGCGCCTCATCCACACCGGTCGGGGCCGACGATGAAAACACCTGCGCGGTCGCCTGCGTGCCGGAGGCGGCCAGCTCCTTGCGCAAGCTTGCCAGCGCCTGCGTCGCCGGCCCCCGCGAAAGCTTGTCGGACTTGGTCAGCAACACATGGCAGGGCAAATGGGTGGCGAAGCAGAACTCCAGCATCATCCGGTCGAATTCCTTGAGCGGATGGCGGATGTCAGCAATCAGCACGATGCCGCGCAGGCTACGCCGCTGGTGCAGATAGGCGTCGATCTCCCGTTTCCAGTGGTCGCGCAGCTCGGGCGGCACTTTCGCGTAGCCATAGCCAGGCAGGTCGATCAGTCGCACCTGCAGCGGAGGCTGTCCTTCGCCTTGCACCAGCGGTGGCAGCGAGAACGCCACCATCTGCTGGGTGCGACCCGGCGTCTTGGACGTGCGGGCCAGCCCGCGGTGACCCGTCAGCGCATTCAAGGCACTGGACTTGCCGGCATTGGAGCGGCCAGCAAAGGCCACCTCGCCGCCGTGGTCGGCGGGGAGCTGAGAAATTTGGTGAGCGGCCAGTACGAACTGGGCACCCTGTAGAGGATTCGACATAGACAATGGTTTGACCGGCTAAGATGGCACGGAGATAATTCCGAGGTTTCTGCCAGTTGCGGGCGTGCGGTGTGCGCGTACCGTGCAGCCCTAGCAGTTTTTCTGGAGACAAGTGTATGAGTTTTCGGCCCGCCGGTTATCGGCCCGCTATTGTTGGATATGCCGTAGCCCTCGCCTTCACGCTGTCATCCAGCGTGGTTTTCGCCCAGGAAGCCAAAGCTCCGGCCGCCGCTGCCACGGTCGCCCAGCCCGCCGCAGCCGCCGCGCCAGCTGCTGAAGCCACCGCCACCCTCAAGCCCGGGGACGCCACCGCCGGGGCCGCCAAGGCCGCCGTATGTGGTGCCTGCCATGGCATGGATGGCAACTCCAGCGACCCGCAGTACCCGAAACTCGCCGGCCAGCACGCGTCGTACATTGCTCGCCAGCTCACCAACTTCAAGGGCGGCGCGCGCCAGAACCCGATCATGCTCGGCTTCGCCAGCTCGTTATCTGAGCAGGACATGCGTGACGTCGGCGCCTTCTTCGCCACCAAGAGTTCGCTGCCGGGCGTCGCCGACCAGGCCCTGGTCGAGCAGGGCCAGAAGCTCTACCGCGAAGGTGACGTCGCCCGCGGCATCCCGGCCTGCATGGCCTGCCACAGCATCGACGGCCGCGGCAACCCGGGCGCCATGTACCCGCAGCTCACCAGCCAACATGCGCAATACATCGAAGCAACGCTGAAGGCCTGGCACGACGGCACCACCTGGGGCGATGACGCCCACGCCCAGATCATGCCCGGCATCGCCAAGAAGCTGGACGCCAAGGACATCGCCGCGCTGGCCAGTTATGTCGAAGGCCTCCACGCCGCCGAAGGCACCAGCGCTTCGGGCGCCGCCGCCGCGAAGTGATGACTGACACGCCGGCCCCTGGCCGGCGTGTTCGTTCCGAGCCACTGAACTGTTCGTTTTGTACCGAGGACAACCATGCTGAAGCGTCTGTCGTTCCTATGTATCGCCCTGCTTGCACTCGCCGCCTGCAGCAATAACAACGACAACGCCGGCTCGGCGTCGCAGCCGGCTGCTGCTGCCACGGCGCCTGCCGCACAGCCGCCGGCCGCCTCGACCGCCGCCGCGCCAGCCACCACCGGCTCGGCTGCACCTGCCGCCGCCAGTACCACCGCCCAGGCGCCAGCGCCGGCACCGACGGCTCCTGCCGCCGCCCCGTTCGTCGACGACGGCAAGTGGGTGGAAGGCAAGAACTACACGCGCATCGAGCCGGCCCAGCCCAAGCTCACCACCACCGACAAGGTCGAAGTGGTCGAGGTGTTCTCCTACGGCTGCCCCGCCTGCAACCAGTTCCACCCGACCATGAACAAGCTGGCGGCAGAGCTGCCCGCCGATGCCGTCATGGCCTACCTGCCGGCTTCGTTCATGCCGCAGGAGAATTGGCCGATGCTGCAGCGCGCCTTCCTCACCGCGCAGGCGTTGGGCGTGGCTGACAAGGCCAACGACGCCATGTACGACGCCGTGTGGACGACCAGCGAGCTGAGCGCCATGGCCCCGAGCGGCCGCGGCCTCAAGCCAGCATCGGCCCTGCCCACCCTCGATGACGCTGCGAAGGTCTACGCCAAGTTCGGCGCTGACCCGAAGGAGTTCATGGCGGTGGCCAACTCGTTCACCATCAACACCAAGGTCAAGCGCTCCGACGAGCTGGTGAAGGCGTATGGCGTGGAAGGCACGCCCACCATCATCGTCGACGGCAAGTACCGACTCGACCGTGGCACCGCCGGTGGCGATGAACAGGTGATTGAACTGGTGAAGTGGCTGGTGTCCAAGGAAGTGGCAGGCAAGTAAGCCGACTCCCGAGAGACACCCCCATCGCCCCTAGCCAAGAGAGAGCTCCATGTTCAAGCGTTTTGCCCGTCTGCGCGCCGTCAGCCTGCTCGCCGGCCTGTTGCTCGCCAGTGCCTGCACCGCGACCGGCTCAGGTGACACGGCCCCGTATACCGACGGCAGTGAGTACGTCACCCTGGCCGCCCCTGCCCACCGCTATAGCAACGACGGCAAGGTGGAAGTGGTCGAGGTGTTCTCCTACGGCTGCGTCCATTGCGCCCATTTCGCCCCGCTCGCCGACCAGATGCGCAAGCAGCTGCCGCCGGGCGTGGTGTTCAAGCTGATGCCCGCCGCCTTCAACGACGAGTGGTTGCCTTACGCCCGCGCGTTCTACGCCGCCAAGAAGCTGGGCGTGCTGGATCAGACTCACCTGGCGCTGTTCCAGGCCAAGTTCGGCGATCACTACCCGATCTCCACCCTGGACGAGCTGGCGGACTTCTACGCCAGCCACGGCGTGAAGCGCGAGGAATTCATGCGCATCGCCAGCTCCGACGAGGTCACGGCGCAGATCCGCAAGGATGCCCAGCTGGTCCAGCAATGGCAGGTGGACGGCACGCCGACCATTGTGGTCAACGGCAAGTACCGCACCGCCAACATCCACAGCCTGGATGAGCTGTCGGCGCTGACCCAGTGGCTCGCCAAGCGTGAGCTCGCCGGCAAGTAAGTCAGGAGGGGGGCGGCCCGTAGGGGCTTGCCCCCTGTTCACAACCAAACGGGCATGATTGCGCGCCTGACAACGCCACGCTGGTGGCTGTCACCCCTCTGCGACCACCCTGCCCCGATGAATCGCGCCCCTTCTACTCCCCCAGCAGTCCCGGAGCGCCGCCTGCGGCTGCTGAGCTGCAACATCCTGGCCGGCGCCAGCGTGCAGCGCTACAGCGAATACGTCACGCGCAGCATCACTGCCGTGCTGCCCGGTCGCAGCAAGCTGGAAAATCTCGATCGGCTGGCCGAGGTGCTACCCCAGTTCGACGTGATCGGCCTGCAGGAGGCCGACGCCGGCAGCTTGCGCTCAGGCTTCCTCAACCAGACGCGCTACCTGGCCGAGGCCGCCGGCATGCCGTTCTGGAGCCATCAGCCGAACCGGCCGATGGCCCGCCTGGCGCATTCGGCCAACGGCCTGATCAGCCGATTGGAACCCACCAGCGTGCTGGACTATCCGTTGCCCAGCCGCATTCCCGGCCGCGGCGCGCTGTTGGCCCGGTTTGGTGAAGGCCCGGATGCGCTGGCGGTGATGATCGCCCACCTCTCGTTGAGCGCACCGGCCCGCGCCAAGCAACTCGCCTTTATCGCCGAGGTGCTGCAGGACTATCCGCACGCCGTGTTGATGGGCGACCTCAATACCGACGTGCGCAGTGCCGAGATGAAGCACCTGTTCGCCAAGTGTGGCCTGGTGCACCCGCCGCAACCACCGGCCACGTTCCCCAGCTGGAAACCAAGCCGGGCACTGGACCATATCCTTACCTCCGAGGCGATCCAGCTCGACAAGGTCTGGGTGCTGCCGCAAGCGTTTTCCGATCATCTCCCGCTGGCGGCCGAAATCCGCTTACCCGCCCACGTCGCCCCACGCACCCACAGACTCCGCCGATGAAGCGAACGCTAAGCCTCGTATTGCCCTGGTTGCTGGTG
>DASXND010000037.1:0-4698 GCA_036495265.1 Dyella sp. | reverse complement strand
TGGGCAGAGGGGTACGGCGAGGCCGCCATTATACGGGGCGTGCCAAAGGGGCCCCCGTGGGCAGGCGAGACAGCGCGTCCAGCAGCCGGTCCACGTCGGTTTCCGTGTGCATGGCGGAGAGCGTGATACGCAGGCGCGCCTGGCCCTGCGGCACCGTCGGCGGACGGATCGCGGTGACCAGCAAACCCTGTTGTTCCAAGGCTTCCGCGGCGCCCAGTGCGGCCTGGGCATCACCCAGCAGCAGCGGCTGGATGGCGGTGGGCGAGGGCATCAGGGGCAGGCCCAGCTGCGCCGCGCCCTGGCGGAAGCGATCGATCAACTGATTCAGCTTGTCGCGTCGCCAGCCTTCCGCCTGTGCCAGCCGTACCGCTGCCAAGCTGGCGGCGGCCAGCGCCGGGGGCAAGGCGGTCGTATAGATATAGGTGCGCGCCGATTGCACCAGTCCATCGATCAGCTCGGCCGAGCCGGCCACGAAGGCGCCGCTGCAACCCAGCGCCTTGCCCAGCGTGGCCATCAGGATAGGCACATCGCGCTGACTGAGGCCGCTGTCGATCACGCTGCCTGCGCCCTGGGTGCCGAGTACGCCCAGGCCATGCGCGTCATCCACCATGAAGGTGGCGCCTTCGCGCTGGCATAGCGCCGCGAGCGCGGGCAGCGGTGCGATATCGCCATCCATGCTGAAGACGCCATCGGTGGCGAGCAGGGCCGCGACATCGCTACGACGGCCGAGCTGGCGCGCCGCGCCGTCCACATCGGCGTGCGGATAGCGCTTGAGTTCCGCGCCAGCGAGTTGGGCGCCATCGAGCAGGCAGGCGTGGTTGAGCTTGTCCTGCACGCACAGGTCGTCGCGTTGCAGCAGCGCCTGCATCACGCCCAGGTTGGCCATATAGCCGGTGGAGAACAGCAAGGCGCGCTCGCGCCCGGTCCATTCGGCCAGCGCTTCTTCCAGTGCGGCATGCGCCGTGCGATGGCCGCAGATCAGATGGGCGGAGCCGCTGCCGACGCCGTCGCTATCGGCGGCCTGCTTGAGCGCGGCGATCAGCTGCGGATGCTGGGCCAGGCCAAGGTAGTCGTTGCTGCAGAACGCGAGCAGGCGTTGCCCGTCGCGTTCCACCCAGGCGCCATCGGCACGCTCGATGGTGCGTAAGCGGCGTAGCAGGCCGGCCTGCGCACGCTGTTGCGCGTTTGCGGCGAGGCGACTGAGTAGATCGGGACGCGATGTCATGCGGGCCTTTTGTAGAGGCGCACCCTGTGCGCGACAACCTGACGGAGCGTTACGCCACAACGTTGCGGTCGCGCACAGGGTGCGCTCCTACATCAAAGCGGCAAGTCAGACGGCGCAGGGCGCGAGGATGTCTGCGTGCACGGTGTCCGCTTCCTCCACCACTTCCAGCGGATGCAGGTCGAGGCGGGCGAACAGCCGGCGGTCGTGTTCCACGTCGGGGTTGCCGGTGGTCAGCAACTTCTCGCCGTAGAAGATGGAGTTGGCGCCGGCGAAGAAGCACAGCGCCTGCACGGCGTCATCCATCTGCTGGCGGCCGGCCGAGAGACGCACCATCGAGGCTGGCATCAGGATGCGCGCCACGGCAATCGTGCGCACGAAATCGAACGGGTCCAGCGCCTGCGTGCCGTTCAGCGGCGTGCCTTCCACCTGCACCAGCTGATTAATCGGCACCGACTGCGGATGCTCGGGCAGGGTGGCCAGGGTCTGCAGCAGGCCGGCGCGCTGGTCGCGCGTCTCGCCCATGCCGACGATGCCGCCGCAGCAAGTCTTCAGGCCCGCTTCGCGCACGTGGTCCAGCGTGTCCAGGCGGTCCTGGAACTGGCGCGTGTGAATGATCTCGCCGTAGAACTCCGGTGCGGTGTCCAGATTGTGGTTGTAGTAGTCCAGCCCGGCCTGCTTCAGCGTCTGCGCCTGATCGCCGCTGAGCATGCCCAGGGTGGCGCAGGTTTCCAGGCCCAGGCCCTTCACCGCGCGCACGATCTCGGCCACCTTCTCCACGTCGCGGTCCTTGGGGCTGCGCCAGGCGGCGCCCATGCAGAAGCGGCTGGCGCCGGCGCTCTTGGCGGCCTGCGCCTGTGCCACCACGGCGTCCACGCTCATCAGCTTCTGTGCCTGCACGCCCGTGTCATAACGCGCCGCCTGCGGGCAATAGGCGCAATCCTCGGGGCAGCCGCCGGTCTTGATCGACAGCAGGGTCGACACCTGCACCGCGTTCGGGTCGTGGTACTCGCGATGGATGGAATGGGCGCGATGCAGCAGCTCGTTGAACGGCAGGGCGAACAGGGCGGCCACTTCGGCGCGGGTCCAGTCGTGGCGGATGGGTTGGGCCATGGCGGGCATTCCGGGGTAGGGAAGCGGGACAGTTTGGCAGGGCCGTGCTTACTGTCAACTTTCAAATGTCATCATGGGTTGACGATGCGCAAACGTATGGCTGCCGCTACCATCGGGGCCACCTACCTGAAGGAGTCACAGGCATGAGTGCAGGACAGGGCAGTGCCGGCAACGTACTTGCGGCCATCTGCAGCTTTTTCATCCCTGGCCTGGGCCAGTTGGTGCAGGGACGCGTGTGGATCGCCCTGGTGATGTTCGTGCTCGCCGCGATCCTGTGGATCGTATGGCTGGGCTGGATCGTCCACCTGTGGTCGATCCTCGACGCGGCGCTGTTCAAACCCAAGACCTGAGGCAAGGAGGCCGCGCATGGAGGCGCTTTCCTGGTGGCGATCGGCGGCGGATGCGCTGCAACGCTTTGCCTTGCCCTTGCATTGCCTGCTCTGTGGCGGACCGGGTGAGGATGGCCTGGATCTCTGCCGCGACTGCGCCGCCGAACTGCCGCGTAACCGCAGCTGCTGCGCTCGATGCGCGTTGCCGCTGGCGCTGCCGGCAGCCTTGTGCGGGCAATGCCAGCGCCGCCCGCCGCCATGGGACGCGGCCTGGGTACCGTTCCGCTACGCCTGGCCGCTGGATCGCCTGGAGTCGCGCTTCAAGTTCGGCGCAGACCTCGCGGCGGGTCGCGTGCTGTCGACGCTGTGGTTGCGCGACATGCCTGCGGTGGCGCGCCCCGAACTGATCGTGCCGGTGCCGCTGCATCGTTCGCGCTTGCGCCAGCGCGGTTACAACCAGGCCTGGGAGCTGACGAGGCCGTTGGCGCGCGAGCTGCGCCTGCCCGCGCGACATGACCTGCTGCAACGCGCCCGCGCGACCGCCGCACAAACCGAACTGGGCGCCGTATCGCGTCGCCGCAACGTGCGCGGCGCCTTCTCGGCGAAGGCCGGAGCGATCTGGCCTGCCCATGTCGCCCTGCTCGATGACGTGATGACCACCGGCGCCACCGTGGCCGAGTGCGCCCGTGTGCTCAAGCGTGCGGGGGTGCAACGCGTCGATATATGGGCGCTGGCGCGCGCGCCAGCGTCGCGCGGCTAGCCTCTGCGACACCTTGGCATCGATCCCTGTCGAGCTTCAGCTAGGATGCATCGCGATCCCTACCTGGAGTGTGCATCGTGGCGCAGCGTCGTTCTCTTCTGGCCGCCGTTTTGCTGGCATGTCTTCCCGCGGCCGCGTCACTCGCGGCGGACACCAAGCCCGCGACCGACAAAGACTTCGTTGCCTATGCGCAACCGGTGATCGCGTTCACGCATGCGGACATCGTCGATGGCACGGGCCACAAGGGCGCCCACGACCAAACCCTCGTTATCGACAAGGGCCGCATTGCGGCGCTGGGCAAATCCAGTCGGGTGAAAGTACCCGAGGGCGCCACCGTGATCGACGCGCGTGGCAAGACCTTGCTGCCGGGTTTCGTGCTGATGCACGAGCACATGTTCTATCCCGCGGGCGAAGCCGCCTATAACGAGATGACCTTCAGCTTCCCGCGGCTGTACCTCGCGGGCGGCGTCACCACCATGCGCACGGCCGGCACGATGATGCCGTATGCCGACATCAACGTGCGCGATGCCATCGCACGGGGTGAGCTGGTCGGTCCGGACATGGACGTCACCGGTCCATACCTCAACGGCCCCGGCCTGCCCATTCCGGGCGTGCATGTGCTCAGCGGCGTCGATGATGCCGAGCGCACCGTCAACTATTGGGCCGACGAAGGCGTCACGTCGTACAAGGCGTATATGCAGATCACCCGCGCCGAACTTCAGCGCGCCATCGAAGTGGCGCACCAGCGCGGTCACAAGATCACCGCGCACCTGTGTTCCGTAACCTATCGCGAAGCGGTGGACCTGGGCATCGACAATCTGGAACACGGCTTCTTCGTCGCCAGCGATTTTGTGAAGGACAAGAAGCCGGACACCTGTCCCTCCGGTGCTGACGTGCAAAAGTCATTGGCCGATATGGATCCCTCGTCGCCCGAAGCGAAGGCGCTGATCAAACTGCTGATCGACCACCATGTGGCGCTTACCTCCACGCTTACCGTCTTCGAAACCTTCGTGCCGGGTCGACCCAAGGCGGCACAAGGCGCGCTTGACCTGATGATTCCCGAAGTGCGCGCGCAATATGAGGCGCAGTGGAACAAGGTCCAGGGCAGCAAGACCGCTTGGGCCACGCTATACCCGAAGCTCGCCAAGCTCGAAAAGCAGTTCGTGGACGCCGGCGGCACGCTGATGGCTGGCACCGACCCAACCGGCTACGGCGGCGTGGTGCCTGGCTATTCCGCCCAGCGCGAGATCGAATTGCTGGTGGAGGCGGGTTTC
>DASXND010000036.1:0-18917 GCA_036495265.1 Dyella sp. | reverse complement strand
AGACAGCCGCTTCGCGGAACGCATCGAGAATGGTGTCGGCAGCCTTGATGGTATCGACGGCCGAACCGGCAGCACCCGGTGCCACCTCTTGCACGGCATGCACGAAGCGGCGCAGGCCGGCGGTATTTTGCGCCTTGGCGGTCGGCGTTACCTGGATGCGTACCTGGCCGTCTGGGGTGAACCAGTCGCGCTTGAGATCCGCGGGCAGGCTTTGCATGGTGATGGTCTGGGCCGACAGCGAGTCGGCCAATTGATTTAGCGTATACGGCAAGAATTGCGTCAATGCCTGGTTCGCCATGGCCATCTGTTCGTCAGAGCCTTGCGCCAATTGGCCCAAGGCCTTGCCGATCCGTAGCAAGGGCGAGTTGGGGGCGAGTTTGTTGGCCACACTGGCGATACTCTCGCTAGTGTCCTTGGCGCTCTCGCGCATCTGGGCAAAGCTCGGCGGCGCGGCTTTTTCGCCGGGGTTCAATACCGCATACATCAGGTCCGAGGCCTGCGCGATCTGCTCGAGCTTGTCGGACTGGTCGGCCGGTACGAAATCGACACCCGAAACGACCTGCGCCACCTCAGGCAGCTTGCCCAGTCGCTCGCTCAGTGCTTGAGCGGTGGCAAGGTCCTTCACCAGCACGTCCATGGTGAACGGATTGGTGTTCGGGTCGTCGATCAACGAGGTCAGCGTGCGCATGGCTTCGCTGTTCGCGTTTTTCGTGTGCAGCGGGTTGGCATCGAACGGAATGGTGATCGCACCCCACAGGCCGGCCAGTCCCAACAAGGTGAAGGCCACCAGCACCGCCTTGCGGTTGCGCTCCAGCCAGCCATCCGCAGCAGCACCGCCTGGCAAGGCCACTTCCGCGTGCGGCGACCCCTTGCTCAACAGTCGGAGCAGGGCCGGCAACACGGTGATCGTGCACAGCAGGGCCAGCAGCATGCCAACGCCGGCGATCGCGCCGAGTTCGGCCACGCCGGTGAAGTCCGTGGGCACGAACGCCAGGAAACCACAGGCGGTAGCCAAGGCGGCCAGGCCGACCTGGCTCACCACGCGATTGGCCGTCTCGTGCAGCGAATCGTCAAAGGTGCGGTCGCTGTACTGGCGGGCGTGCAGGCGTACGCCAAACTGGATGCCGAAGTCGACTGCGAGGCCGACGAACAGCACGGCAAACGCCACCGAAACCAGGTTCAGGCGGCCGATGGCGAGCGCGGCAAAACCCAGGGTATAGATGAGACCGACGACCAGGGTGATCAGCACCGGCACGATCAGTCGCCAGGTGCCCAGCGCCAGCACCAGCCAGAAGATCAGCAGCAGACTGCTGCCAATGGCGATGGGGCCAGCCCGATCGGTGAGCGAGGCGAATTCCTCGTCGGCGAGCGGGACGGAGCCGGTGTAGTTGATCTTCGCGCGCCCCGCCTTGACGGCGGGCAAAGCGGCGGCAAGACGCAGCATCGCATCGGTAGCGGCGCGTCCCGGCTGCAGTGCGCGATAGTCCATCACCGGATGCACCAGCACGAACTCCTGGCCACCGTGGCTGCCCACCAGGTTGGGCGTCAGCAGGGCTTGCCAGGACAGCGGCGAAGCATGACCGGCGAGGGCGCCTTCCATCGTCTGCGCCACGTTGCCGAGCGCCGCGTCATACGACGACAGATCGTCGGCCATGCCGCGCCTGACGCCTTCGACCATCAGGTCGATACCGTTGAACAGGCCACGTGCCGACGGATCGGTCGCCAGCGGTCCCAGCAGTGGCTGCGCCTGCAACATACTGCTGATGGTGTCGGACAACTCTTTCGGCGGTAGCAGCACGAGTCCCTGGCGATTGAAGAAGGGGCTGATGCCTGGCGTGGATGACGAACGGAAGTGGACGTGGTCCGCCGCCAGTTTCTCATTGAGCGCCGTGGCGGTGATGCGTGCTTCCTCGGCGGTCGGTGCGCGCACCACGACGGTCAAGGTGTCGCTGAACTGGGGAAATTGCCGGGCAAATGCCTCGCTCTGCTTGCGCCAGGGCAACTGGTCGGAAAACAGATGGTCCGAATTGGTATCGATGCTCAGATGGTGCGAAGCACCCACCAGGCTGAGCGCCGCGAGCAGCGCAGCGAGCAGCAAGACGAGGTAGTGATGGCGACCGCTTTGGTCGACCAGCCATACCAGGCCTTTATGGATTGCTCTGAACATGCCGTCGTATCTCCTCGCGGCCGTACGTCATGGCCAGGCCTGACATTCGAAATCCATGCGTCAAGGTTAGCAGGGCCCCGGCGCTTCGCGGGCCAGGTCCGTGCCTGCTGCGACCACGGCGGCCTGCAGGCTGCGGGTGGCCTTGCCCATGCGACTGGCGAGGCCAGGCAGGCGCTTTAACAGTCCAGGATGGCGCAGCAAAACGACGAGCATGCTCCATGGGCGGGGGCGCCCCCACGCGTCGATGCCTGCCTGTAGTTCCGGCGGAATCGCGTCGTCGCGTTCGTCGACGATGGCACGCAGTACGACGAAGGGAAGATGCCGCTCGTTCGCCACGGCAGCGACGGCGGCACTCTCCATATCCACGGCAGCGGCCAGGTGGCGATCCCGCATTGCCGTTTTCTCCGCGGCGCTCAACACCGGTGCCGGCAGGCTGAGCAGGCTTCCTTCCATGGTCAAGGCCAGTCCCGCGGCCTCAAGGCGCTGGCTGAGCGCCGCGCGCCACGATGGTGTCGGCGTATAGTCGCGCCCCTGCTCGTCGAGGACGCGATGCGGACAGAACAGCGTGCCGCTGCGCAGCCCCGGAACGAGCGCTCCCGCGACGCCAACCACGGCCAGGGCGGTGGCGCCCGCATCGACCAAGGCCAGCGCGGCCTGTCGCGCCGCGTCTTGGCCCATGCCACTCAGCCAAAGGTTGGCGCCGTTGCCAAGCGGAGTCAGCGTTCGTGGAAGCAAGGGTTGGCGAGTAAGTGCCTTCGCCTCGGCTGCCAGCGCAGTCACGATACCCACGGAGTGCAGGTTCACCGTGTCCCCGGGGCGGGCATCGTCTTCATTAGCCGCCGATAGCGGGTCAAGGCCCATAGCGGAAAGTAGGCGGTATAGCCGTGATACTTGAGGAAGAATACGCGCGGAAAACCTGGTGCGTTGAAGCTCGGGTGATACCACAACCCTTCTTCGCGCTCACCGTTGGCTTGCTGGTCGTCCAGCAGCCATTGAATGCCTCGGCGTACCGGTTCGGAGTCGTGTTCGCCGACCGCGAGCAAGCCAAGCAGCGCCCAGGCCGTGCTGTGCGCCGTGCTTATGCCGCCGTTGCTGCCGCGTAGCGCAGGACGGAAATAACTGTCATTGGTTTCGCCCCAACCGCCGTCGGCGTGCTGTTTGGAGACAAGCCAGTCGATGGACTTGCGGATCCATGGCTGCTGCAGATCTTCGCCGACCAGCGCCAGCCCGGCCAGCACCGACCAGGTGCCATAAATGTAGTTGGTGCCCCAGCGCCCCCAGTAGGAGCCGTCAGGCTGTTGGGCGGTTTTCAGGTAGGCCACGCAACGCTCGATGGCGACACGATCCTGCGCGCGCTTGAGCACCCCCAGGCAGGCCAAAACGCGGCCGGACACATCCTCGGTAGGCGGATCGAGCATGGCGCCGTGGTCGGCGAAAGGAATCTGGTTGATGTGATAATGCGTGTTGTTGCGGTCGAATGCAGCGAAGCCGCCGTTGTCGGACTGCATGCCCACCAGCCAGTCGGCCGCACGCTCGATGCGCGCACGGTAGATGCCTTCCTGTGGCGTACCCAGCACGGCCACATGCAGCAGGCCGGCCACCAGCGCGGTGTCGTCCAAGTCGGGAAAGTAGGCATTGGCGTACTGGAAAGCCCAGCCGCCGGGAGCCACGCTGGGGGCCTGCACCGCCCAGTCGCCTTTCACATCCAGTTCCTGCAAGGGCGCCAGCCAGTCCAGCGCACGCTGCACCGCGGCCTGCGTGACCTCGTCGCCGGAAGCGCGCAGCAAGGCCATGGCGGCCCAGCCGGTATCCCAGACGGGCGATACACAGGGTTGGCAGTACGCCGTGCCATCGGCGCAGTGCACGATCAACTTCTGCAGGGATTTGAGGCAGGTGGCACGCGCGGGGTGGTCCTTGGCGTAGCCCAGCAGGTCCATCGCTTCCAGCGCGTTGACCATCGGAGGAAAGATGGCGCCCAGGCCGTCCTCGCCGTTAAGTCGCGAAAGAATCCACTGTTCGGCCTTCTTTACTGCTTTTTGCCGCAGTGCCCTGGGAACGAGGGGATCGCAGGCGCGTCCGATCTTGTCCAGCAGCAGAAAGCATCGGCTGGCGAAACCGCTGGTCGAAAAGTAGCGCCGCTCCTGTTCCGGCGGAGTGACGAACAGTTCGGGCACGCCGATACGCCGCGGATTCCTTGCCCGCGCCTTGAGCGAGCAAAGAATGAACAGCGGCACCATGGTGGCGCGCGCCCAATACGACACCTTGTCCAGGTGGAACGGCGCCCAGCGGGGAAACAGCATGATCTCCACGGGCACATAGGGCGCGGCGCGCCACGGAACCTGTTCGAACATGGCCAGCAGGATGCGCGTGAACACATTGCTCCTGGCTGCGCCGCCAAGGCCAAGGATGGCGTCACGGGCGCGGCGCATATGCGGCGCTTCAGCGTCGTCACCGGCGGCCTTCAGTGCGTAGTAGGCCTTGACCGTGCAGGACACGTCGATGGCACCGTCCTGGTAGAGCGGCCAGCCACCGTGGGTATCCAGGCCTTGCTTGAGGCGGATATAGCGCGCGAGTTTCGCTTGCAGCACATCGTCGATTTCATCGAGGAAGTGCATCATCAGGATGTATTCGGCGGAGATCGTGCAGTCGGTCTCGAACTCGAAGCACCAGTGCCCGTCTGCTCGTTGCCGGGCAAGCAACGCTTTGCGCGCGCGATCGATGGCCTGATCGAGTCGGGTGGATTCAGGCTCTCGATCGCGATGGTCCAGGACGGCGGCATCGTCAACAGGAGCTGGGGTATCCGTCATAGCGAGCGTGCGTTCTTCGCGTCGTGTCGGGAGGCCATGCCATTCACATACGAGACCTTGCGCCTGGGCCACGTGCGCGGGGGATCCTGGGGCTCTTCCCACTCCGGCGACAGCGGCGTCAGCGGTAGCTTGCGTGCGGCTGTGGTGAACAGCCAGCGCACGCCGGTGTCGTATTTGTCGGTCAGTCGGGTCAGGCCCATGGTCTGGGCAACCGCCGCGCGGGAAACCTTGACCTGCGTGCCAGAAGAAAAATCGAGTCGTTCCTGCAGATTACGCAGGGTCAGCACGGCCAGCCCGATGCTCCACAAGCAGAAGCGACGGAAGCCCGAGTGCCTGGCCGGCACGATAAGCGTGTATTCCACCGCGCGACACAGATGCGAATGCGCCACGCCAATCAGTTCGATCATGGCCTTGGCATAGTGGTCGTCCTGACCACCGGGACGCAGCTCCTGCAGATTCACACCGTGGCGGGAGAACACATCCTGCGGCAACCAGCACACGCCGTGACTGCGATCCTCCCATTGGTCCTTGAGGATATTGGTCATCTGCAGACCCTGGCCGAACGACACGGCCAAGCGCATCAGGGTTTTCGATTGCGGCGCCAGCTCCGGTTCGAAGTTGATGAGCAGCTTGGTCAGCATCTCCCCCACGACGCCGGCCACGCAGTAGCAGTAGCGGTCCAGGTCGCGCAGCGTTGCCAGGCCTTGCAGGCCGACCACGCACTGAAAGTCGTGCATGCCATGCGACATGGTTTTCAGGCAGTCGACGATGGCCGTGTGCTGGGTCGGATTAAAGGTTTGGGTGACCTCCAGAACCAGCGGCAGCCGAGACAGCAATTCGCGCTCACTCTCGGATGTTGCCTCGGAGAGCTTCGGCGCCAGTTCGCTGGCGAAGCGTTGTGCATTGACGCGGCCAGTGACCGCATCGACGAAGGCGCTCTCGTAGAGGCCCTTCTCGTCGACGGAGAGCGTTGGTTCGTCTTCAATGGTGTCGGCAATGCGGCACAACAGGTACGCGTTGGCAACCACCTCGCGAAGTGCAGGTGGCAGCTGCGGTATCGTCAACGCAAACGTCCTGGAAACTTTCGGAAGAATGGCTTCCTGATAAGCACTGGCGTTGGCTGGTGCGATCGCAGCGACATGTTTCGAGTCGAACATTGACATGCCTCAGCTTTCCTTATGTATTCACATACAGAAAAACGTACGACGCCGGCATGTTAGCACCCTGATCTCGAAGGACGCAGCCATCTGACCAGAGAGTATGTCTCCGAAGTGTCGATGCTGTGCCGCTGCCCGCGAAAGCCAGGAGAAAGGGAGCCGGCGCCACCAGCGGCGATGGGGCACGTCGCTGCGTTTGCGCCAAGAGCGCGTGGTTATCCATAATGGACGCCAACCTTCCCCCGTGTTCATGGATCACCAGCCTTATGTGCCCAGGGTTCATGCTGGCGATGCACAGGCGTAACCTGATGGTTACACCACCTTGAAGACCTTGGTCACCGGAGCTACCGGCTTCGTCGGTGCGGCGGTTGCGCGCCGCTTGCTGCGCGAGAGCCAGAGCATCCGGGTGCTGGCGCGTGCCGGCTCGGATCGTCGCAATCTGCAAGGGCTCGACGTTGAAATCGTCGAAGGCGATCTCACCGACGCGCCTTCGCTGGGCAGGGCGTGCAAAGGCTGCGACGCGCTGTTTCACGTGGCGGCCGACTACCGCCTGTGGGCACCGAAACCGCAGGAACTCTATCAAACCAATGTCGAGGGCACGCGGGCCTTGCTTGAGGCAGCCAGGCAGGCGGGCGTGTCGCGTATCGTCTACACGAGCAGTGTGGCGACCCTGGGTATTCCCAAGGACGGCAGCCCCGGTGACGAAACCACGCCGGTATCGCTCGACGACATGGTCGGCCACTACAAACGCTCCAAGTTCCTCGCCGAAGCACTGGTCAGGACGTTTGCGGCGGATGGGCTGCCGATCGTGATCGTGAATCCGTCGACGCCGGTCGGTCCGCGCGATATCAAACCCACACCGACCGGGCGTGTCGTGCGTGACGCCGTCGCCGGGCGCTTGCCCGCCTACGTCGACACGGGCCTCAACGTGGTCCACGTGGACGATGTGGCGGACGGCCATTGGCTGGCTTTCCGACACGGTGTGGTGGGTGAGCGCTACATCCTGGGCGGCAGCAATCTGAGCTTGCGCGAACTGTTGACGGAAATCGCGGACATCGTCGGTCGCGAGCCGCCGCGTTGGCAACTACCGCACGCCGCGGTGATGCCGGTGGCTTATGTGGCGGAGGCGTGGGCCAGGTTAAGCGGAACCCAGCCCATCGCCACGGTTGAGGAAGTGCGCATGTCCAGGAAGCGCATGTTCTTCTCGAGCGCCAAGGCCGAGCGCGAGCTTGGCTATGCGGCGGGCCCGGTTCGGCTCGCATTGGAAGATGCCGTGGCCTGGTTTAGCCTGCATCGTTGATCTTTCAGCGCACGAAGCGGCGAGCCAGGCGGGCCATCCGCGGCACAAAGCTGGGGCGTAACAAGCGCTCGTCATAGCCGCCCATGCGGTACTGATCCTGGGCCAGGCACATGTCCAGCAGCTCCCCCAAGTTCAGATCAAGGCCGATCTGTTGATGCCCGGTGAGGGTGAAGTTGGCATCCTGCATTTCGCCGCCGCTGTCCAGGCCCTTGGCAATGCCGATGCGTTCCCAGATCAGGAAAATCCATACCTGCATCACCTTGAACTCGAACGCCGGTCGTCGCCACCACGGCAACTGGCGCCGATACCAGGCCACCCAGTTGGCAAAAAACAGAATGTGTCGGGCTTCTTCCTGGATCACGGGTTCAAAGGTCTCCACCAATTCCACGGGGAAGTAACCGGTGCGCTTGGCGGACTCGAACAGGCCAAAGGCAAAAAAGCTGTCGATGCACTCGCTATAGCCCGTAACCAGCCAGCCCCATTCGGGATCCTTGGGTACCTCATACTCGGGCTCCGGTGCCAGTGGGATGCCATAGGCCTCCACCATCTTGCTGAGCACGACCTTGTGTCGTGCCTCCTCGCCGCCGTCCATGATCAGGGCATCGCGCAGCAGCGGATCGTCCACGGTCCTGGTATAGGTCTCCACGCGCAGGGTCGCTCGCCCTTCGGTCTGCACAGCGATATCCCAGATCGGCAGCGAGGTGATGCGATGGAGTGCATCGGGTCCCAGTTCAGGCCAATCGATGACGGCCGGTTTATAGGGATTGTGCGTGTCCAGCAACATGCGGCAGAACAGCCGCTTGTGCGCATCCGAGCCGATCTTGATGCGACCGGGTTCGGTGCCCAGCCAATGCCGCATGGCGTGGTCGGCGGCTTCGATGGCGGCGTCGTTGGACATCGGTCACCTCGTGGTGGGGGATGCTCTGATCTATTCAACGAGGGTGTCACCGGCAGACAGAGCCGGCCCTGCGGGTGATGTCCAGAAAGCCCGCAGGCCGCGGTGCGCGGCTTGCCCAGGCAGCCAGCCTGCGCGGCGCCACGCCCCACACCCTGCGAACTTTCTGGACATCATGCCACCCTCGTTGAATAGATCAGAGTATCCCTAAGACGGCTTGCTGTTTTGCGTATCCGGCAACGCGGCGGAGCTGCGTGCGCGCCAGCCGAGTCGCAAGCGACGGGCTTCGGCCCATTGCCACGAAATCAGCATGGGCAAGCCGAAGCCGACTTCGCGCGCGCGCTTGACCAGTGAAAGGGCGATCGCGGCGTCGGCCGGCAGGCCAATGATATTGCCGAACAACACCAGGCCGCCTTCCTGGATACCCAGGCCAGCCGGCACGAAGAAGATGATGTGACGCAACGACTGGGTCACCGCCTCGATCGCGATGGCATCCCATACGGTGATCGGATAGCCCAGGAGTAGCAGCGCGAACCAGGTCTCGAAGCTGCCCAGGATGAAGCCGGCGAGCTGCCACGTGCAGGTCACGGCGAGCCGCAGCGGCTCGCGGTAGTACGCGCGGATTTCTTCATCGAGGCGCGAGCCGTCCAGCAGCTCGGTAAAGCGCGAGGGGCCTCCCATGGCCTTTTCCACAAACGCTTCCAGGCGCGAAAACAACTGGCCATGACGCAGCAGGTAAATCAGCACGATGGGCAAGGGCAGGCTGGCGACCAGGCCTCCAATGACCGAGTTCAAGGTGCCGATATGCTTGGTCAGGCCAATCAGCAGGAGTATGCCCAGCGCCGCGAAGATGTACTGGCTGACCAGGGTCAGCAGTACTTCGATCACCACGCTGCCGGCCACCACGGCGCCGCTGAGGCCACGCCATTTGACCAGCCGGATGCCGACGATCTCGCCGCCGATATTGGCCACCGGCAGCAGGCGATTGCAGGCCTCGCGGACGGCTCCCACCCAGAACAGGAACGGCACGCCAGCACGTCGTTGCGGATCGCGTGGCGCCAGCAAGGCGCGCCAGCCCATGACGTCGACCAACAGCGGCACGGCATGGAAGGGCAGCAGCCAGAGCAGCGCCCAGCCCGCATGATCGAAGGCGTTGCGGATGGCGCCCCAATCCTGATGCACGACCAGCACGACGGCGGCGGCGAGGCCGAGCAGGCCGGCGAGGTAAACGAGATATTTCATGCAGCCGCCGGATCGCCAAAGCCGTGACACAACAGACAACGTTCCGCGATGGCGCGTTGCACCCGTGGGGATAGTAGTGCAGCCAACTCGTCCGTGTGACGGTAGTCGGCCATGCTAGACGTCAGTTCGCCGTGCACGGCCGGATGCAAATACAGCTCCGACAGGCCTTCCGGCAAGCGCCGAAGCACGTCCAGCAGCGCGCTTTCGTCCATGCCGCCGCTGTGCCGGATGCCGAATACATGATCATTGCAAAGCACGCCCGCCCGGCGCAGGCGTCGGCGCATCAGCGCCAGCCAGGGTTGTAGCCATGGCCCCATGCCTGGCTCCGCCGGCAGGCGCACGGCACGCAGGCCGTAGTCGCGGCCGATGGAAAGCATCAGGGACAGCACGGTGGGATGCAGGTGGAAATGCTTATGCGCATTGACGTGGTCCAGGGTCAGGCCGGTGGCGGCGAAGGCCTCGAACTGCGCGCGAATCTCGGCCGCCAGTTGGCGTCGCACCCCTGGCAGGAAGAAGAAGCGCAAGCCATCGCGCGCCATCGCGTTGCCGAAAAAACCGCGGGCGTCGACCAGGTCAGGGATGCGCGCTGGCGGCAAGGCGGAGGGGCCGTCCGCCAACACCAGATGCAAACCCACGGCGAGGCCGGGCGAGCGGCGGGCACGCGCTACGGCGTCAGCTACTGCGGGCGCCGTCACCATCAGGCTGGCGGCGCGCAGTACGCCTTCGCGATAGCCGCGCTCGACCGCCTCGTTGACCGCTTCGTGCAGGCCGAAATCATCGGCCGTCACGATCAGACGCGGTCGAGTAGGTGCCAACACCACCTTCATGGCTGCAGCGTGAGCTGCCCGCTCAAGCCTCGTGCGCGTGCAGGAAACGGAAGAACTCCACTCCTTCGCGCAATCGTCGCTTGGTCATCTCCCAGCTTCCCGCCATTTCCTTGACGATCTCCCAGATCTTCGAAGGACGGAAGTAGAAGCTTCGATAAAACGTTTCCACGCCGTGGAAGATTTCTTCCGTCGACAAGTGCGGATAGCTGATCTGCGCGATCTGCACACCCCTGTCGTCGACCAGGTTGACGGCCTTGTTGACCTCGAGCCAGCCATTTTCGATGGCTTGCTTGTACAGGAAGGTGCCAGGGTAAGGCGCGGCCAGCGACACCTGGATGGTGTTTGGATTGATTTCCTTGGCGTACTCGATGGTCTTGGCGATGGTTTCCTTGGTTTCGCCCGGCAGACCCAGGATGAAGGTGCCATGCACCTTGATGCCTAGCTTGCGGCAGTTCTCGGTGAACTTGCGCGCGATATCGGTGCGCAGGCCCTTCTTGATGTTGTGCAGGATCTGGTCGTCGCCCGATTCGTAACCCACCAGCAGGAAGCGAAGGCCGTTGTCCTTCATGATCTTCAGCGACTCGTAGGACACGTTCGCCTTGGCATTGCAGCTCCAGGTCCAACCCTGTGCGTGCAGTCCGCGGGCGATTTCGTGCACGCGTTCCATATTGGCGCTGTCGGTAAACGTATCGTCGTCGAACATCAGTTCGCGGACCTCGGGCATGTTGTCCTTGATCCACTGGGTTTCGGCCAGCACGTTGGCAACCGAGCGCACGCGGTAGCGATGCCCGCCGACGGTCTGCGGCCACAGGCAGAACGTGCATTTCGAGCGACAGCCACGACCGGTGTAGATCGACACGTAAGGGTGCAACAGGTAGCCGATGAAGTAGTTTTCGATTTTCAGGTCGCGCTTGTAGACGGGTGCCACAAACGGCAGGTCATCCATGTTTTCGATGGTGGCCCGCGGTGGATTGTGCTGAATGCTGCCATCGGCAAGCTTGTAGCTGATGCCGTTGATTTCGCTGAAGGGACGTCCCTCGGCGACTTCCTTGCAGGTGTAGTCGAATTCCTCGCGCGCCACGAAGTCGATGGCTGCCGAAGCCTGCAACGAGCCGTCGGGATCGACCGCCACCTTGGCGCCGACCAGGCCGATCAAGATGTCCGGCTTGCGGGCCTTGAGCAGCTCGGCAAATTTCGCATCGGTGGGAAAGGACGGCGTGCTGGTATGGATGATCACCAGCGCGTACTCGGCGGCGATGTCCAGCGAATCCTCCACCGACAGCTCATCCGCCGGGGCATCGAGTACGCGGGAATCCGGCACCAGGGCTGCCGGTTGGGCCAGCCAGGTGGGGTACCAGAAACTTTTGACTTCGCGTCTGCATTGGTAGCGGGAGCCCGCACCACCATCGAAACCGTCAAACGACGGGGCTTGCAGAAATAGCGTCTTCATGGGAATACCAAGCTCCTGCAGCAGTTCAGTCTAGATCCGCAATGAGTTGCTAGTCGCACTTTCGCAATCGCTTTCAAGAATACCGCGTGGGCGCATGATTGCGAGCATGCAATTCACGTCCACGCCACTCGACCCGCCAGTGGGTAAGTGCCACGGCCCATTCCAACAGTAGCAGCAGGTCACGATAAGGAGTCAATCCGATGTCGTGCCAATGTGAAGATCGGGCCGTGCTTCGCCGTTGCGCAACATAGCGCATGACTCTTGCGCCGCCGCCCAGGAGCGCCAGCAAAACGTTCGGCAGGGTGGGCGCCAGGATCAGGCCGAGTGCCAGCACGGGCCAGGTGAAGCATACGAAGCTCAGGGCGAAACCGGCCGGCGCGATCGCACGGATCGTGCGCAACCAGCGCAGCTCATGCGTCCACAGCGCGGAAAAGCGGGTCTCACTGACCTCGGTACCCACCACCAGGTCCGATAGCACCGTGCGCAGTCCTGCACGGCGGCTCAGCTCACCCAGCCAGAAGTCGTCCGCCAGCGTGTCGCATAAAATTCCGAAGCCGCCGATGGCGGTTAGCGTTTCACGGCGCAAGGCGATGGTGGAACCAAAGGCAAAGCGGGTGGATCCGAAGGCGTGGGCAAGCCGCGCCGAGGGTGCGAACCAGTCATCGATAAACAGGCAGCCCAGCCTGGACCAGAAGCCACCTTCCGCCACGCCGTGGTAGAGGCAGGTGACGATACCCACACCAGCATCGCTGAGCGGAGCCGTCACCCGGGACAAATAGTCGGATGGCACGCTGATGTCGCTGTCGGCCAGCACCAGCCAGTCATGCGCCGCGAGAGGCAGCAGGTTGATCAGGTTGCTAATTTTGAGGTTGGCGCCATGGATGCGTGGGTCGACCATAAGGCGGATAGGCAGGCGGGGAAACTCTGCTATCAGTCTTTCCACCACGGTGATGGCCGGATCATCCGCTTCGCGTACGCCGAACAGCAGTTGATAGTTGGCGTGATCTTGCAGGCAGAAGCTGCGCAGGTTTTCGTAGAGGCGCGGCTCGGCGCCGTGCAGGGGCTTGAGTACGCTGACCGCGCGGCCCGTCCTGTCCGGCTGGTGTGTTGCCGGTGCGCGCTGGCACCGAAACCATGCCCACAGGCTCACGCAGGCGTAACCGGCCGCCGCCAGATTGAGGCCGGTGCCGATCCAGAGTAGAAGCATGTCGGTGACGGAAGCAGTCGGCATGGTAGCGATGGTTTGGCGCGATCCACGTTTGTTCCTAAAGTTACCCTATGAGTCAGCCAAAAACTCATATCCAGCGTGAGACCCACGTCGCGAGCGCGACCCGGCAGACGCGGCATGCCCTGCGCCGGTGGTGTGCCTGCCTCGCCCTTGGTCTGTGCGTCTGGCTGGCCTGCGCTTCGCCAGCGGCGCGGGCCGACGGCGATCCGCGAGCATCGCCGACCGCTGCGTCCATCGTGGGCTATTGGCTGGTTGAGAGCCGCGATGCGGTGATCCGGATCGAACCGGTCGGCGACCAGTACGAGGGGCACATCGTTTGGCAGCTGCATGACACGTACGGCCCGGAGGATGGGGCTGAACTCAGTGGGAAAACGGTGACCGACCGCAAGAATCCCGACCCGGCATTGCGTTCGCGGCCGTTGACGGGGCTACGCCTGCTGTGGGGACTGCGTTACGACCCGGACCGCGCTACCTGGGTGGACGGCCGCGTCTACAACAGTGACAACGGCAAGGTTTACCACTGCGAGATCCGCATGCTCGGCGAAGACAAGCTGCGCCTGCGTGGCTATATCGGGATCACCCTGCTTGGCGGCAACACGATTTGGACCCGCGTGGATGGTCCTGGGCCGAAATCGAGCAAGTCATCCTAGGTTTTCGCGCCTGTCGGCGCGCAAGGCGATCGACTCGCTGCCTACGAGGGCTACTCATTCGATGCCATCATTTGTTAGCCTGACCCTGCGCCCTTGACGGGCTGTCTCATTGGCTAGCGCTTTTGTGATGCTGGCGTGAAGGCCAAAAACAGGGTTCCGTCCGCTGGGTGAGAGAGGTTTGACCTTGGCTAACCGAGAGTTGGATTACTACGAAGGGCAGTCGTCGAGCGGTATCGTGTCCTTTCAGGACGAGCCGCTGGTGCTGGTCGACGAACTCGACCAGGTGATGGGCTTCCTCGACAAGGCTTCCGCGCACAGCGGGCAAGGCATCTTGCATCGGGCTTTTTCGCTGTTCATCTTCAATCCCCAGGGTGAGTTGTTGCTGCAGCAGCGCGCTCCGGGCAAGCGCTTATGGCCGGGCTTCTGGTCCAATACATGCTGCAGTCACCCGCGACGTGGCGAGGCCATGGAAACCGCTATTCATCGGCGGCTGGGCGAAGAGCTGGGCATGCAGTGCGAGCTGGCCTTCCAGTTCAAATTCCAGTATCAGGCGCAGTTCGATGCCGAAGGCGCTGAGCATGAGTTGTGCTGGGTTTATGTGGGGCACAGTGATGCCTTGCCCGTCGCCAACGTGAACGAGATTGCCGCGTTGCGCTATGTGTCCCCGGCAGCGCTCGACCAGGAAATAGCGACGCAGCCGCAGACCTTCACACCCTGGTTCAAGATCGAATGGGAGCGCCTGCGCAGGGAGTATCCTCATGTGCTGGTGCCTTCAGCTCTGGTTTCGTCCTGAGGGCCGCAAGGCTGTTGGGATGGATATACTCAACATAACGTCTGAACGTTTCGACGCTTCATTTTTGCCTTGCGTAAAGGCAGCAGGTCGAAAGGTCGGTCGATAGGCTACGAGGAGATTCCGTTGGGCATTCCTCTTATTCAACAGGTCAAGATCGCCAGCTACATCGTCGGCAAGAAACTCAGCGGCCAATCCCGTTATCCGCTGGCGATGATGTTGGAACCGTTGTTCCAGTGCAATCTGGCCTGTGCGGGTTGCGGCAAGATCGATCATCCCAAAGACATCCTGCAAAAGCGCATGAGCGTCGAGGACGCCTTGAGCGCCGTGGACGAGTGCGATGCACCCGTCGTTTCCATTCCCGGTGGCGAACCGCTCATTTACAAGGAGCTGCCGCAGATCGTGCAGGGCATCATCGCGCGCGAGAAGTTCGTCTACCTGTGCACCAACGCGATCCTGTTGCCGAAGCATATCGACGAATACACGCCTTCGCCGTATTTCACCTGGTCGATTCACCTCGACGGTCTGGAGAAGCGCCACGACGCATCGGTGTGCATGGATGGCGTGTTCGACAAGGCGGTGACGGCGATCAAGTTGGCGCTATCGCGCGGCTTCCGCGTCACCATCAACTGCACCTTGTTCAATAACGAGCCGACCGAAGAGATCGCCGACTTCTTCGATTTCGCCATGTCGCTCGGTATCGAAGGGATCACAGTGTCGCCGGGCTACAGCTACCAACATGCGCCGCGCCAGGACGTCTTCCTCGGGCGCACCGAGAGCAAGCAGCTGTTTCGTGACATCTTCAGGCTCGGCAAGGAACGCAAGAGCAAGTGGGTATTCAACCAGTCGTCGATGTTCCTCGACTTCATCGCTGGCAACCAGAGTTATCAGTGCACGCCCTGGTCCAATCCCACCTACAACATCTTCGGCTGGCAAAAGCCCTGCTATCTGCTGGTCGACGAGGGTTACGCCAAGACCTACAAGGAGTTGATGGAAGACACCGAGTGGGACAAGTACGGTGTCGGCATCAATCCCAAGTGCGACAACTGCATGGCGCACTGTGGCTTCGAAGGCAGCGCGGTGAACGATACCTTCGCCCATCCGCTGAAGGCCGCCCGCGTGGCTACCTTTGGTCCGCGCACCGAGGGCGCCATGGCTCCCGACCTGCCGGTGTTGTATGGCGAGCGTGCCGACGCGACGGCGGTGCACATCCCGATCAGCGCGATTCAACGCCGTAGTGCCACGCCCGGAGCGGATGCCGGCCACTGACGCCGATGTTCATGTTCGCGTGTGCGCTCTTGCCTGCCTTGATGTGGCTGGGGTTGTTGCTGGTGCCGTGGCGGCCGTGGAGCACGCGCGAGCATCTCGAGGCCGATCCCACCATGGGGCAGGCTTTCGATCTCAGTGACGTCACCGTGCTGATGCCGGCGCGTAACGAGGGTGACGTCATTGGTGTCACCCTCGCTGGTTTGCAGCGGCAGGGGGCAGGGCTGCATGTCGTCGTGGTCGACGATCAGTCCACCGACACTACCGCCAGTATCGCTGCCGCATTTCCACGCACCCGCGTGATCAGTGGCCAGCCCTTGCCAGAAGGGTGGGCCGGCAAGCTATGGGCGTTGGAGCAGGGCAGCACGCAGGTGCACACGGCGCTGACCTTGTTGCTGGATGCCGATATCCAGTTGCAGCCGGGCATGCTCGCCACCCTGGTGGCGCATAAGCGCCGCGAGCAACGTCAACTGGTTTCGCTGATGGCCGATCTTCGGCGGACCAGCGGGTGGGATCGCCTGTTGCTGCCCGTCTTCGTCTACTACTTCAAGCTGCTCTATCCGTTTGCGCTGTCCAATTCGCAAAATCGTTTCGTTGCGGCGGCGGCCGGTGGCTGCATCCTGGTGGATACGCAGGTGTTGCGGCGTATCGGAGCGTTTGCCAGCCTGCGTGATGCGTTGATTGACGATTGCACCCTGGCGCGTCAGGTCAAGCAGGCGGGTTATCGCATCTGGCTCGGACTTAGCCGTGATGTGGTGAGCGTGCGCCCTTACGGGACGTTGGCGTCCATCCATCAGATGGTGGCCCGATCGGCCTTCACCCAGCTCGGTTATTCCACCGGATTGTTGCTGGTCGTGACGGCCCTCTTCGCCCTTGCCTATGGCGCGCCGCTGGCCTTGCTGGCTGCACCGCGCGTGTGGCCGCTGGCGTTGACCGCGTGGCTGGCCATGACCGTGAGCTACCTGCCCATGCTCCGTTACTATCGGCTGTCACCGCTGTGGGCGCTGCTGTTGCCGTTGAGTGCGGTGCTTTATCTCGCCATGACATGGAGTTCGGCCATCCGCTACTGGCGTGGCGTGCGATCGCAATGGAAAGGGCGCGTCTACAGCTCCTGATGCCGACTTAAGCCGCACTTGAGGGGCGGAGCGCCTAGCTGCGGCATCCCTACGGCAGCGAATGGCCCTGGGGCCGGGTTATCATGTCGGTTTGCGGTTTGCTGCCAGGAGCTAGCGAGTGATCATCAATCCCAAGGTGCGTGGCTTTATCTGCATTACGGCTCATCCGGTCGGATGCGAGCGCAACGTGCTTGAACAGATCGACATCACCAAGGCGCAAGGCAGCCTGGGCGACGGTCCCAAGCGCGTGCTGGTGATTGGTGCCTCCACCGGCTACGGCCTGGCGTCGCGCATCACCGCGGCCTTTGGCTATGGCGCGGCCACGCTCGGCGTGTTCTTCGAGAAGCCCAGCAGCGAGACCAAGACCGGCACGGCTGGCTGGTACAACTCCGCCGCGTTCGACAAGCTGGCCAAGCAGGCTGGCCTGTACAGCAAGTCGATCAACGGCGATGCGTTCTCGAACGAGACCCGCGCCCGTGCGATCGAGCTGATCAAGCAGGACATGGGCGGCCCGATCGACCTGGTCGTCTACTCACTGGCCTCTCCGGTAAGAAAGATGCCGGACACGGGCGAAGTCGTGCGTTCCTCGCTCAAGACCATTGGCGAGACCTTCACCGCCACCTCGATCGACACCAACAAGGACGCCGTCGTGCAGGTGACGGTGGAGCCGGCGACCGAGCAGGAGATCAAGGACACCGTCACCGTCATGGGTGGCGAGGACTGGTCGCTGTGGATCGATGCACTGAGCGAGGCTGGCGTGCTGGCCAAGCATGCCAAGACCGTGGCCTACAGCTACGTGGGCACCGAGATTACCTGGCCGATCTACTGGCACGGCACCCTGGGCCAGGCCAAGCAGCATCTGGACAACACGGCGCGCCAGTTGCAGCAGCGTCACGCGGCCGAGGGGCTCGAAGCCTACGTCGGCGTGATGAAGTCCGTGGTCACCCAGGCGAGTGCGGCGATCCCGGTGATTCCGCTCTATGTCTCCATGGTGTTCCGCATCATGAAGGAGAAGGGTCTGCACGAAGGCACCATCGAGCAGATCAACCGCTTGTTCCGCGAGTCCCTGTATCGCCTGGACCAGCATGCACCGGCCACGGACGACGAAGGCCGCCTGCGCCTGGACGACTGGGAGCTGCGTGCTGACGTGCAGGAGGCGTGCAAGGCGATGTGGCCGACCGTGACCACCGAGAACCTCTCGCAGCTCACCGACTATGCCGGCTACAAGCATGACTTCCTGCGCCTGTTCGGCTTCGGTCGCAAAGACGTGAACTATGAGGAAGACGTCAGCGCCGATCGCCGCTTCGACTGCGTCGAGCTTTGATTGAATTCAAGTGATCTCACTCGAGGTCGCTTGAAGAGCCGTCATCCCAGCTTTTTGCTGGGATGACGGGCTGAAGCGGTGTTGAGACCCTCAGCGCCGGGATTGGCTGGGCGCGCTGGCGCTCTCGCAAAAGCTAAGCTGCGACCATGACCACCGCCATCGTCTGGTTCCGTCGCGATCTCCGTCTCGCCGACCATCCGGCCCTGAGCGCCGCCTGCGCCGCGCATGACCAGGTGGTGCCGCTCTATATCCATGCGCCGGAAGAAGACGGCGATTGGGCGCCCGGTGGCGCCAGCCAATGGTGGTTGCATCACTCGCTGGCCGCCTTGCAGGCGCAGCTGGATGAGCACGGTGTTGCGCTACACCTGCGACAGGGCAATAGCCTTGCTGTACTCCAGCAGCTGCTTACGCAAACCGGCGCCACGGCCGTGTATTGGAATCGGCTCTATGAGCCACTAGCCATCGCGCGCGACCGTGACATCAAGGCCGCACTGCGTGAGCAAGGTGTGCAAGCACATAGCTTCAATGCCGCGCTCTGGCGCGAGCCCTGGCAGGTCACGACGAAACAGCAGGGGCCGTATCGGGTATTCACGCCGTTCTGGCGCAACCTGCGCGCGGAGCTGGGGGTTCCCCAGCCGCTCTGCGTACCGTCACGCTTGCCGGGTGTGGATGTCGCTGGCGGCGTGCCGCTGGATTCGC